>JAGPUY010000257.1 GCA_018067265.1 Oceanihabitans sp.
TATTATAATGCCGATGGAAACGAAAGTACCATGTGTGGAAATGGAGGAAGATGTATTGTCGCTTTTGCGAAATTTTTAAACATTGTAAAAGATCGTGCAACTTTTGAAGCTATTGATGGGATGCATGATGCCATTATAGAGGGCGATATTATAAAGCTTCACATGCAGGATGTAAATCAAGTAGAAAAACATGCCAATCATATTTTTTTAAATACTGGTTCACCACATCATGTGCAAAAAGAAGCTAATCTGAAAGGATTGGACATAAAAACCGAAGGAGCAAAAATTAGATATGGCAGTCCATATAATGAAGCAGGAACCAATGTAAACTTCGTTTCTAAAATAGATGAAGATACTTTTGCAGTTCGAACCTACGAACGCGGTGTAGAAGACGAAACGTTGTCCTGTGGCACAGGAGTTACAGCCGTAGCCTTGGCAATGCATTATATAGGAGAAACCGAAAAAAACATAATTACCTTACAAGTAGAAGGCGGAGAATTACAAGTGTCTTTTGCTAAAAAAGATAATGCATATCAAGATATCTGGCTAATTGGTCCTGCGAAACAAGTATTTAAAGGGAACATTTCATGATTACATTAAAAGGCGAACAGATTTATTTACGCGCATTAGAACCCGAAGACTTAGCGTTTATTCATACGATTGAAAACGACGAAAGTATTTGGGAAATTAGCAATACCATTACGCCATATTCTAAGTATTTAATCAAACAGTATTTAGACCATGCACACAAAGATATATACGAAGTAAAACAATTACGATTAGTGATTTGTAGTTATGACGATGTTGCTCTTGGTATGATCGATGTTTTTGACTTCGATGTTAAAAACCGTCGGGCTGGGATTGGTGTTTTGGTAAAAGAAGCAGCAAATCGACAAAAAGGTTTTGGTAAAGAAGCCTTAAGTTTATTGGTTAATTATTGTTTTACGCATTTGAATTTACATCAGCTATATTGTAATATTTCGGAAGACAATACCGCAAGTCAGAGGCTTTTTATAAATCAAGGGTTTACAGAAATAGGATTAAAAAAAGACTGGAATTTGGTCAACAATAAATTTAAAAACGAATATATTTTTCAACTCATTCATAAATAAATGTACTTTAAAAAAATACTTATAGCAGTTTTAGTCATCGGTCTAGTAATCGCTGCATTTTTTGCAAACTTTGTATATAAAGCCATGTTTAAAGAGAACACCGCTTTTAATAATGAAGAAGCATATGTGTATGTTTCTAGCCAAGCTAATTATGAAGATGTAAGAGAGCAACTGGTACCATTATTAAAAGATATGGAATCTTTTGACGCGCTTGCGGAAAAAAAGAAATACACCACAAACCTTAGATCTGGAAGATTTGTGGTGACAAAAGGAATGAATAATAATGAAATTATTAATTCTATCCGAAGCAAAAACATTCCGTTAAAATTAAGTTTTAATAATCAAGAACGATTAGAAGATTTAGCGGGTAGAGTTGCCTTTCAAATTGAAGCAGATAGCTTATCCCTTTTAAAAGCAATGCAAGACGAAACATTTTTTAATACCAATGGTTTTAATGCGGAGTCTGCTTTATCCATGTATATTCCGAATAGTTATGAAATATATTGGAATACTTCCGCAGAAGGCTTTAGAGATAAAATGCTAAAAGAATATCAAAGTTTCTGGAATGCTTCTAGAAATGAAAAACGAAAAGCACTTCACCTTTCTATTAACGAAGTAATGTCTATTGCCGCAATAGTACATAAGGAAACGGCAAAGGTAGATGAGCGCCCTCGTGTTGCTGGTGTGTATTTAAATCGAATTAGAAAAGGCATGCCTTTACAAGCAGATCCTACCGTTATCTACGCTAAAAAATTAAAAGAAAATGATTTTAACCAAGTCATTAAACGTGTTTTATATAAAGATTTAGAAATTGATTCAAAGTACAATACCTACAAATACCCAGGTGTTCCTCCAGGACCAATCACCATGCCAGATGTGTCTGCAATAGATGCGGTTTTAAATGCCGAAACACATAGCTATTATTATTTTGTTGCCAACGTGAAAAACTTTGGATACCATAAGTTTGCTAAAACCTTGAGTCAGCATAACGCCAATAGAAATGAATATGTACGTTGGATTAATAGCCAAGGCATAAATAGGTAATCTTGAAGAAACTTTTATACCTAGTATTCGTTTTATGTACCATAACAAGTGTATTCTCACAATCCGGAATTAATAGGTTTCTTACGCCAAGCGATACTTTAAACACCGCAAGAAGAAATGCTTTAGTAATTACGGAAGCTTCTGTAATAGGACTCTCACTAGTTGGTTTAAATCAGCTTTGGTATGCCGATTATGAAAAATCAAAACTACATACGCTTAATGATAATGACGAATGGCTTCAAATGGATAAATTTGGACATGTGTTCTCATCGTATCAAGTAGGTAGAGCAGGAGCGGCCCTTTTACATTGGAGTGGTGTTCGCAAAAAAGACCAGTTACTTTATGGAGCAACTTTAGGTTTCGGATTTCTAACGGTAGTGGAAGTTTTTGATGGTTATTCTAAAGAGTGGGGTTTTTCTTGGGGAGACATGATTAGCAATGCAGCAGGAACTGGATTGTATGTCGGACAAGAATTACTTTGGAAAGAACAGCGTATCACTTTAAAGTATTCTTTTCATCAAACAAAATATGCGGCACAAAGACCAGATAAATTAGGCGAAGGATTATTAGAAGAAATTTTAAAAGATTATAACGGGCAAACCTATTGGTTAAGTGCCAACGTGCGTTCTTTTTTTAAGAATGCGAATATACCAAAGTGGATCAATGTTGCTTTTGGTTATGGCGCAGAAGGTATGCTTACCGGAATTAGTGAAACGGAAGACCTTTCCTTTTTAAAGCAAGACAGAAAACGACAATATTATTTAAGTCTAGATATAGATTTAAGCCGAATAAAAACAAATTCACACTTCTTGAAATCTGTTTTTAGTGTTTTAAACGTAATAAAAGTACCATTTCCTACGTTAGAATTTAACGATAAAAATGGAATAAAGTTCCATGCTATCTACTTTTAGATGTATTTAGTCGACTATTTTTTGAATTATTAATATAAACGTCTAATTTCGAGTTGGAAACGTATAAATAACTGATTTTCAGGTTTAAAATAAAAGTTGTATATTTGCACGCTGAAAAATTGTAAGTGATTATTACTATTAATTATTACTGAAAAATTATTCGTTATGATAAAAAATATTGGAAAGTTTACGCTATTACTAACCATATGTACTTTATTAAAGATTGCGTTTTCTTCGGAAACGTTTCTTGACTTAATAAACTACGAAGAGGAAGAGGTTGCTACAATAGAAGTGTCAGATAAAGTATTTGCATTTCGTACACCTACACCAAATGAAAAATTCATACCAACTTTAGGAAAATCCTTTATAGGTTTTAAAGAAGCATTGGCTTTTAAAGAATCTGGAGGCGATTATTTTACCGTAAACAAGTTTGGTTATTTAGGAAAATACCAATTTGGTGCAGAGACACTAAAAATGATTGGTATCTACAATCCGAATCAATTTTTACAAAACCCAGAATTACAGGAAAAAGCATTTGTTGCAAATGCACAACGTAATAA
>JAGPUY010000268.1 GCA_018067265.1 Oceanihabitans sp.
AAAATCCTTTTTTTCTTATTGTTTGGGTTAATGTGTGGTTCAATTGTAGCACAAGAACTCCCTCCAATTGAAACCTATTCTACAAAAGACATTGGTGCCGAAAACCAAAATTGGTCTATATCTCAATCTAAAGACAAGCATATATATATTGCAAACAATAAAGGGCTTTTAGAGTTTAATGGTGCAAATTGGATTTTATATCCTTCTCCTAACGAAACAATATTACGTGCAGTACATGTTGTAGACAATCTTATTTACACTGGTTGTTATATGGAATTTGGATTCTGGAAAAGAAACACACAAGGTTCTTTATACTATACCTCCTTATACCAGGAATTAGAAATTCCGATTATAGAAGATGAACATTTTTGGAATATCATTAGTCTAGATAATTGGATACTTTTTCAGTCATTAAACAGAATTATTATTTACAATACTATTGATTCTTCTTATAAAACAATAGATTCTAAAACCACGCTAACTAAAATATTCAAAGTAGATGAAACCATTTATTTTCAAAAAATACAAGATGGTATCTATAAAATTGAAAACGGATCCCCTAAATTAATCCTTAATGACGATGCCGTTAAAAACAACATTGTCGTTAATATATTTAACGATCAAGACAACTTGTTATTTCAAACTCAAGAAAAAGGTATTTATGCTCTAAGCAACAACCAACTAATAAAATGGAATAACCCAATAAATAATTTTCTTTTAAACACAAGTGTTTATAGTAGTATAAAACTAAAAGACAATAGTTTCGCTTTTGGTACAATTTCAAAAGGCATCCTGTTAATAGACCAAGATGGAACTATAAAACAACAAATTAACCACGAAAAAGGATTGACCAACAACACGGTTTTATCCCTTTTTCAAGATATGGATAACAACATTTGGCTAGGATTAGATAATGGGATTAACTGCATAAACATCACTTCTCCATTTAGTATTTATTCCGACAAGAAAGGGGAACTAGGAACCATTTACACTTCTGCCATTAAAAACAACATTATTTACCTAGGCACAAATCAAGGTTTATTTTACAAAACACAAAACGCTAATGACACCTATAAATTTATTGAAGGAACAAAAGGACAAGTATGGTGTTTAGTAAATGTATATGATACTTTGTTTTGCGGTCATGACAGCGGAACTTTTATTGTAAACGAAAATGAAGTTGAAAAAATATCGAACGTACAAGGAACCTGGAACATCAAGACTATTGATGAAAATGAAAACCTACTACTTCAAGGAAACTATAACGGATTAAATGTTTTAGAAAAGATAAATAACAAATGGCGTTTTAGAAATAAAATTGAAGGTTTTGATAATTCCTCCAAATATTTTGAACATCTAAACACTAATGAAGTTTTTGTAAATCATGAATATAAAGGTGTTTTTAAAATTAAAATAAATAATTCCTTAACAAAAGTCACTCAAGTTAGCAGAGACACTTCTATAAAAAAAGGATTACACTCTAGTTTAATAAAATACAAAAACAACCTCCTTTACACCTATAAAGGAGGCGTATTCAAATACAATAAAACGGATAAAACATTTAAAAAAGACAGCACTTATAGCAAACTACTAGATAGCAACGAATTTATTTCTGGCAAGCTAATAACAGATGATAAATCGCAAAAACTATGGAGTTTCACTAACAATAGCATAAACTATATTTCCCCAGGAAAATTAAGTACACAACCTAAAATAAATAGAATTTCTCTACCAAAATCCCATAGAAAAGGTATTTCTGGTTACGAGAATATACTGCACTTAGAAAACGAAAAATATCTTTTCGGGACTTCTACAGGCTATATAATTATTGATTTAGACAAACTAAAAGAACAGAACTACAAAGTAACAATTAACACCATAACAAAGCAACAAATAAACCAACCCAAATTACACGTAAACCTTAATGAAAAAGGAAATTTTACCACAAATGAAAACAATGTAGTATTTAATTATAGCGCAATAGAATTCGAGAAATTTCATGAAACTCAGTACCAATATCAACTATTAGGTATTTATGATAGTTGGAGCGATTGGTCTTCTAACGCAACCACACTATTTAACAACCTACCTTATGGGGATTACACCTTTAATGTTCAAGCAAAAATAGCAAATAACTCATCTAACAATATTGCTTCCTACAGCTTTACCATCAATAAGCCTTGGTATTTAAGCAATTTAATGATTGCTTTATATCTATTATGCTTTTTAATTTTCTCTTTTATTCTACATAATATTTATAAAAGATACTACAGAAAACAAAGAGAGAAACTACTTAAAAATACACAACGTGAATTAGAACTTAAAAAGTTAGAGAACGAACAACAACTTATGAGTTTTAAAAACGAAAAACTACAACAAGATGTTGATAGTAAAAATAGAGAGTTAGCCATTTCTACAATGAGTTTAATTAAGAAAAATGAGTTTTTAAATAGTATTAAAAATGAACTTAAAAACACAGAAGAAAATAAAAATTTAAAAT
>JAGPUY010000311.1 GCA_018067265.1 Oceanihabitans sp.
GAAAAAGGTTTCTTCAGTTTATAATCCTCTGTATTTGCTATTCCTTGAAAAACATCTACTTGTACATTACCAACCACTTTAGTATTTGGATAGGCTTTTAATACATTACCATCTACAATGTATTTTGGGTTTTTTACATTCTGAATAGTTACTAAACCATCAAAATTTTGTTGCTTTTTTATAGGATCCGAAAAATTAATAGATAAGTATTGTTCTGGACTTTGTATCACATCGACTTTAGTAATTGTGAAGTTGTTTTTACCAGGAATGTTTACCGTGTTTTCGCCAGAGTTATCTGCTTTAATGGCTTTTCCGTTCCATGTTACAAGTATTTGGCTGTCTTCGACCAAACGATGAATGCTATCTATTTTAAATTCGAAAAGGGTTTCTTTTTTATAGGATGCATTCCAAACGATTGCTAGGCTTTTTCCGCTTTGCGAAGCTTCTACTAATTGCTTAGCATTTTCTAAAGAAATAATATCTGCTGCACGAATAACACCTTCTAAATATTGCCACTCTTTACTATACGATTGTAAATTATTGGTAACAATATTGAAATTTGGTGTGATGGTCTTAAACTGAAAAGTATAGGTTTTAAAGTCTGTAGAAATGTTAGTAAAAATCTTATCCAGTTTAACAGCAACGGTATATTCTGTGTCCGCATCTAATATTTCATCTGGAACAAAGCGCAAAGAATGTTTGTTGTTTACCAATAGTTTTCCGTCCACATGCGGTTTAATGGATATTATGTTTTCGGTTATCTCCTGGTTTATTTCCCAAGTTTCTACGTCATTTGCTAAATTGATTTCAATAGGGTTTGCAACAGAAACTCGACCAGAAGTGGTATAACTTATGTAGTCTTTAAATTGGAAGATATTATCTGTTTCTTCTACCTTTTTTTTACATGAAAATGCTAAGGTCAGAATAAAGACAAAAGCAAGAAGTTTCTTGATGCGCATAGTGATGGATTTTTAAAGGGAATAGATGTTAAAGAGCTGTAATACAATTCCTGTTAATATAGATACTCTTTTTTTAAACACTTTAGATTTTTTGTTGTTGTTAAATTCTTCATAAAGTTAAAAAAAGAAGCAAGTACAAACGTTTTTTAAATCGAATATTTTAAAGAAATAAAACAGTTAAATTATTAGTACCTTTGCGGTAAATTAAATAATTCATAAAAAACAAACATATATGGGAGATATTTCTACAGATTTCGGAATGGATAAGGCATTAAAAGCATTAGGTGTTTCGGCTATTAATGATGGAACATCAACAGGTTCTAATAATTTTTCTAACGGAGAAATTATTGAGTCTTATTCTCCAGTAGATGGGAAATTAATAGGAAAAGTAAAAACGACTACAAGAGAAGATTATGATAAGGTAATGGATGCTGCTACGAAGGCATTTTTATCTTTTAGAAATATGCCTGCGCCGCAACGTGGAGAAATTGTTCGTCAGTTTGGTAATAAATTAAGAGAATTAAAAGAACCTTTAGGGAAACTAGTTTCTTACGAAATGGGGAAATCTTTGCAAGAAGGTTATGGTGAGGTTCAAGAAATGATTGATATCTGTGATTTCGCAGTTGGTTTATCTAGACAATTAAACGGTCAAACAATTCCTTCAGAAAGACCAGGACACGTAATGCGTGAGCAATGGCATCCAATTGGTGTTGTTGGTATTATTTCTGCATTTAACTTTCCAGTTGCAGTTTGGGCTTGGAATACAGCTTTAGCATGGATTTGTGGAGATGTTTGTGTGTGGAAAGGTTCTGAAAAAGCACCTTTATGTACCATTGCTTGTCAAAATATTATTGCAGGAGTTTTAAAGGATAACAACTTACCAGAAGGTATTTCTTGTATTATAAATGGCGATTACAAAGTAGGTGAAATGATGACTACAGACCCAAGAATTCCTCTTGTGTCTGCTACCGGATCTACAAGAATGGGAAGAATAGTTGGAGCAACTGTTGCTGAACGTTTTGGGAAATCGTTATTAGAATTAGGAGGAAACAATGCAATCATTATCACGCCAACTGCAGATTTAAAAGTGGTAGTTCCTGGTGCTGTATTTGGTGCTGTTGGAACTTGTGGTCAACGTTGTACTTCAACAAGAAGATTAATTATTCATGAATCTGTTTATGATAAAGTAAGAGATGCTATTGTTGGTGCTTACGGGCAAATTAAAATTGGTAATCCTTTAGACGAAACAAAACATGTCGGGCCATTAATAGACAAAGATTCGGTAAATACTTATTTAGCTGCCATTGAAAAAGCAAAAGCAGAAGGAGGAAATGTATTAGTTGAAGGTGGTGTTTTAGAAGGTGAAGGTTTTGAGTCTGGTTGCTATGTGAAACCAGCAATTATTGAAGCAGAAAACCATTTTGAAATCGTGCAACACGAAACTTTTGCGCCTATTTTATATTTAATGAAATATTCTGGTGAAGTAGAAAATGCTATTGCAAAACAAAATGGCGTTGCTCAAGGATTATCTTCAGCGATCATGACCAACGAAATGAAAGAAGCTGAAAAGTTCTTGTCTTATGCAGGTTCGGATTGCGGAATTGCAAATGTAAACATCGGAACTTCTGGTGCGGAGATTGGTGGTGCTTTTGGAGGTGAAAAAGAAACAGGTGGTGGACGTGAGTCTGGATCTGATGCTTGGAAAGTGTACATGAGAAGACAAACAAATACAGTAAACTATTCAGATGAATTGCCTTTAGCACAAGGAATTAAATTTGATTTATAGTAGAAAATAAAGTTTAAGCTAAAAGCCACATCGAAAGATGTGGCTTTTTTTTGTCTAATAAATGGTTTTTATTGCTTTTTAGTCGGTATTTGATAAGTGTTTTTTATAAACATTAAATTTTAAACATAAAATATGTTAAAAATTTAATAT
>JAGPUY010000312.1 GCA_018067265.1 Oceanihabitans sp.
TTTAAAATCGAAATCATTAAAACCTTTACTTGCTTCTGGTGCTAAATATAATCCTAAGATTAAAGCAAATACCGCCACTATAGAAGCACCGATTAAATAAGGTCTTAAAAATCTAGTAAAGGAAACACCAGAGCTTAAAAAGGCGACTATCTCTGTATTATTGGCAAGTTTGGAAGTGAAAAAGATAACCGATAAAAACAAAAACAAAGGAAAAAGTAAATGTGCAAAATACACGGTAAAATCTACAAAGTAAAGTAGGACTTCGCCTAGTGGCACGTCATTTTCAAGAATTTTTCCAATTTTTTCGGCAAGGTGTACTGTTATTCCTATAGGAATAAAGAGTAGCAACATCAGGAAAAATGTAGACAAATAGCGTTTTAATATGTACCAATCAAGTATTTTCATCCTCTCCCAACCTCTCCAAAGGAAAGGGTTTTTAAGTGTTTAAATTTATTATAGACGTTTATCCATTTGTTTTACCATCCTATCTTTCCAGGTTCTAAAATCTCCTGCTAATATATGTTTTCTAGCTTCGCGAACCAACCACATGTAAAAACCTAAATTATGAATAGTTGCTATTTGTTTACCTAATAACTCATTCACATTAAACAAATGCTTTAAATAGGCTTTACTGTATTCGGTATCTACAAAAGTGATTGCCATTTCGTCAATTGGAGAAAAATCGTCTTTCCATTTGGCATTTTTCATATTCATCGTTCCATGTGCTGTAAATAGCATCCCGTTTCTTGCGTTACGTGTTGGCATTACACAATCAAACATATCAATACCTAAGGCAATATTTTCAAGAATATTAATAGGTGTACCAACGCCCATTAAATAGCGAGGTTTGTCTTCTGGAAGGATCTCTGTAACCACTTCTGTCATGGCATACATTTCGTCTGCTGGTTCTCCAACAGAAAGTCCACCAATGGCATTTCCTTCTGCTCCTGCATTTGCAATATATTCGGCAGATTGACGACGTAAATCTTTATAGGTACTTCCTTGAACTATCGGAAAAAATGCTTGTCCGTAGTCATATTTTAAAGGTGTTTTCTCTAAATGATTTATACATCTGTTTAACCAACGATGCGTCATGTGCATAGAGCGCTTGGCATAATTATAATCACAAGGATAAGGTGTACACTCATCAAAAGCCATGATGATATCTGCACCAATGCTTCGTTGAATTTCCATTACATTTTCTGGAGTAAACATGTGCATACTTCCATCTACATGCGATTTAAATTTAACACCTTCTTCTTTAATTTTTCTATTTGCGGAAAGAGAATATACTTGATACCCACCAGAATCTGTTAAGATATTTCTATCCCAGTTCATGAACTTATGCAATCCTCCTGCTTTTTCTAAAATGGTTGTTTTAGGTCTTAAAAACAAATGGTAGGTATTCCCTAAAATAATATCTGGATTAATATCGTTTTTTAACTCACGTTGATGCACTCCTTTTACAGAGGCTACCGTACCAACAGGCATGAATATTGGAGTTTCTATTACGCCGTGATCTGTTGTCATTACTCCTGCTCTTGCACTACTTTGTGCATCTTTTCCTTTTAATTCAAATTTCATCCTAGTATATTATGAAGTGGCAAATATAATTAACTAAACAAGATACCATCTTAAACATTTAATAAAATTACACTTTCTACTATATTTGAATCTCAAATTATACCATATTAAAGGGATATAAACTTTTGGGAAAGAAAATAATTACTTTGTATCTTCGTTTTACTAAGAAATCCATAAAACGAATTATTATGAAAAATGTCTTCATTACAAGTCTTTTGCTTTTTGCCTTTATCTTTAATGCAAGCGCACAACAAGGATCCGGATTTGGCCTTAAAGCAGGTCTAAACTACAATGCAAATGGGAAATATTTTGAATCTGCAAGCAACACCTATGAAAACCCAGAAAGAAATGTTGGTTTTCATATTGGTGCTTTTGGCAAAGTTGGAGATAAACTGTTTTTTAAACCAGAAGTGGTATATACCAAAACAAAAAGTGATTATGATAGTGAAGCATTTACTATGCAAAAATTAGATGCACCTTTATTAGTTGGCGTTAAGTTTTTAAAGTTTTTTAATGCGTTTGCCGGACCATCATTACAATACATTTTAGATACGGAATATGATGGCATTGCCATTAGTAAAGTGGAGAATGATTTTACGGTAGGTCTTAATTTTGGTTTTGGAGTAAGCTTTAATACTATAGGAATAGATTTAAGATACGAAAGAGGTTTTAGCGAAAACGAAGCCACTTTTATTAGTAATAATGGTCTAGGTATTGATAAAATTGATACTAGACCAGACCAACTAATACTAAGTCTTTCTATTTTATTATAACCGGAATAGATAAAACATAAAAAAGCCACTTTCTTTTGAAAAGTGGCTTTTTTATTTAAAATATTTTAGGTTTTCCTATTCAGGATATGTTTCATCTAAATAATCTGGAGTACCATTACCATTAGAATCTAGTGCTCTAAAGGTGATTAAAGTAAATGTTGCATTACTGTTACTATAAGCGATATCGATAAGCACTTCATCCGCTGCTATTTGAGAGCTATTATCAAAGAAAAATTGCACGTCTTCTCTTAGTGTAAATGGCATACCAGCATCATCTAAGGTATAGGATTTCGATTCGATTTCATCTGCAGTGTTAATACCATCACCATCGTCATCACCATCAAAAAAGTTAGGAGCAGTATCTTCATTTGTGTCGTCATCTAAAACATCTGAATCCCCATTTAAATCTTCTAAAAACGAAGGAATCCCATCACTATCGTGATCTAGTAAAACACGATCAAATACATTAAATTTAAAGATAAGCGGCGTATAACTAGTTACATCTTCTAACACTTGGTTGAAATATGCAAGTCCTGAAGGTAAAAAAGCAGCACCAATACCATGATTATGGTATGCATCTGTTCCATCTCCAACAGGATCAAAACTAGTAGCTGTTTTAAACTCAATCAAAGCTTCTTTAAAACCGGTAACAACACCTCCATTTAATAC
>JAGPUY010000313.1 GCA_018067265.1 Oceanihabitans sp.
TTTTGTTTCTAGTCAGTATAGCGAGGCTATTCAGGCCTATGATAAAGCGATTCAAATAGGAAAAATAGAATCCGACTACGCCTTTTTTCAAAAAGCATTAAGTGTTGGTTATGCTGGAAATGCTTCTAAAAAGATTTCCGAATTAGAAGATTTTATCAGTCAATATCCAACTTCAAAGCTTAGAGATGATGCCATGTATGAACTGGGTAATTCCTATGTAAAAGCAGGGAATACAAACAAAGCAATGCAGACTTATGATCGCTTGAGTAACGAATATAGTGCGAGTACCTTTGTACCAAAAGCTTTGCTTCGTCAAGGCTTAGTGCATTATAATGGAAGTGAAAATAATCCTGCTTTAGTGAAGTTTAAAAAAGTAGCAGCAGATTTCCCAGGAACTCCAGAGGCAAATCAAGCAGTGGCAACTGCACGTTTGATTTATATTGATTTAGGAAAAGTAGACGAATATGCTTCTTGGGTAAAAACATTGGATTATGTAGAAGTTACAGATGCCGATTTAGACAATACCACTTACGAAGCTGCAGAAAAGAAGTATTTAGATCAGGATACCGATAAAGCAATTCAGCAATTTAATGGCTATTTAAATCAGTTTCCAAACGGATTACATGCGTTACAATCGCATTTCTATGTGGCAGAATTATATTTTAAAAAGGACCTGAAAGATACTGCTGCTCCACATTTTAAATATGTAACCGAAACTTCTCAAAGTGAATTTACAGAAGAAGCATTGTTGCGTTTAGCACAAATTTATACCGAACGTAAAAACTGGGAAGATGCGATTCCTGTGTTGGCTAGATTAGAAACAGAAGCGAACTTTCCACAGAACGTAGTTTTTGCACAATCTAATTTAATGAAAGCGAATTACGAATTAGAAAAGTATAGCCAAGCAGTTATCTATGCTGAAAAAGTATTAACACATGCTAGTATTGATAACCGAATTAAAAGTGATGCACATGTGATTATTGCACGTTCTGCAATGAAAACAGGAGAGGAAGCAAGAGCGAAAACGGCTTATGCGCAAGTAGAAGTTACTGCAACAGGAGAAACTGCAGCAGAGGCATTGTTCTATAATTGATACTTTAAAAATAAAGCGGGAAATTATGCGGCTTCCAATACGACAATTCAACGTTTAGCAAAAGACTATTCTGGTTACAAATACTATAGCGCAAAAGGTTTAGTGGTTATGGCGAAAAATTATTACGCTTTAAAGGATGCTTTTCAAGCTACGTATATTTTGGAAAGTGTCATTCAAAACTTTGCAGCTTTTGAAGATGTTGTCACAGAAGCGCAAACCGAACTAAGTAAGATAAAAGCAGAACAAGCAAAAACGAATGCGTCGGTTGTTCCTGAGGATTAAATAAATTCCTACGAAGGCAGAATCTCATTATAAAAATAGATAAAGTTAAATGTCATGCGGAGCGCATTTATCTTCCGAAGCAATAGCGAAGGTAGAGTCGAAGCATCTCATAGTTTAAAATAAATAGCAAAAAAATATGCGAAAGCAAAAAAATACAGTGCTAGTAATCCTTTTCATGGTAATTAGCACATTCGGTTTCTCTCAAGAACGTGATCAAGACACTTTAAATCCAGATGTTATTCAGGTTATAAAACCGTATACACCTACCGTTTCTGATGCTTTTAAGGTGAAGGAAGTTCCTTCGTTAGACGATGAAACTACCGCTACAAAGAAAGAGATTCAATACAATATTTTTTCATTTCCTGTAGCATCGACGTTTACGCCAGCAAAAGGAAAAGCGGCAGAAGTAGATGAAGAAGAACCTGCAAAATTATACGATAATTATGCAACACTTGCAGGCGGTATGTACACTACTATTTTAGGGGAAGTGTATTTAAATCATGCCATGAATAGAAACGAAAGTGTTGGCGGTTATATCAGTCACCATTCATCGCAAGGCGGCATTAGCGATTTGCTTTTAGATGATAATTTTTCAAATACCAAAGTGAGTGCTCATTATGCTAGAAATGAACGCGATTTGGCTTGGAATATAGCAGGTGGATTTTTACATCAAAAATACAATTGGTATGGTGTACCACAACCTTTATACGATAAAGATGCTGCAGATGCCATTGGCGATGTAGATCATACGTTCTACGGATTTAATCTTGGCGGAGATATTACTTTTACCGATGCTTACATAAACGAAGCAAGCGTTTTATATAGACGATTTGGAGACAATAATAGTTCTGGTGAAAATAGATTTCTAGTGAATACCAATGGCGATTTGTCTATTCAGGATTTGGATTTTAATGTAGGATTGCGATTCGATTATTTAGGCGGAAAGTTGGACAGAAACTATTATACCGAGGAAGCATTAAAATACGGGAATTTTAATATCGGACTTTCACCAACATATCAATTAATAAAAGACGATTTAACGTTAGATCTAGGAGTTAGCTTATTTTATTTAAACGATATAGAATCCGGAAAAAGTAGGTTCTTTATCTATCCGAATATTTCAGCATCGTATAGAATGGTGGACGAAATTTTAATCGCCTATGGAGGAATTCAAGGAGATTTGGTTCAAAATACCTATTATGATTTTGCACAAGAAAATCCGTTTGTATCTCCAACTTTATTTATTACGCCAACCGATCAGAAATACAATGTATTTGTCGGTTTAAAAGGAAAGGTTGCCAATGGCATAAGTTATAATATAAAAGGAAAATATATGGCGGAAGGCGATAAAGCAATGTACAGAAATAATCTAGTTCCTTATGGCTTTGATGCAGAGGAAGCATATCAAAACGGAAATGCTTTTGGGATCGTTTATGATGCTGTTTCTACCTTTGGCGTTTCCGGAGAGATAAATGCAGACATCAATAGAAATTTCACATTAGGAATAAAAGCAGAATACTTTAGCTATAATGTAGACGAAGAAGCAGAAGCATGGAACCTTCCAAATATGAAAGCAAATCTATTTTTAGATTATCAAATTTCTAAGCAATGGTTTGCAGGGGCAAATCTGTTTTTTGTGGGCGAGCGAAAAGGCTTGAGTGGTTTAAATGATATTCAGAATACAAGCTTTCCAACGGTATTAAATCCAACAGAAACCATCACATTAAAAAGTTACTTTGATGCCAATGCACATGTTGGTTATCATTTAAATGATAGATGGTCGGCATTTGCAAAAGTGAATAATATTGCAAATCAAGAATATAATCGTTGGCAAAATTATCCTGTTCAAGGATTACAGTTTCTTGCGGGAGCAACGTATAAGTTTGATTTCTAAAAATCTTTTTTTCATCTCCGCGAAGGCGGAAACCTCAAACGAACTAATTTCATAAAGAATAAAAAACACTTTCTTTTTTCAAGGGAAGGAGTTTTTAGTTTTCTAATAAAGCTAAATTTGGAAGGGTTTATTTCTACATTTTTAACAAACATTTCTTGTTATTCATCTAAAAACTGGACAACATTATTATTATTATTATTATTATTATTATTATTATTATTATTGCTGTGAATTAAATCTATTTTCATGAAACACCTTTACTTATTCTTATTGGCTTGTATATCTTTTTTTATTACACAAGCACAAATTGTTAATATTCCAGATGTTAATTTTAAAAACACGCTAATTAATGAGTTTTGTGTAGATACAGATCTTGATGGTTATCCAGACGCAATTGCAGATTTGAATAACGATGGAGAAATATCGGTAGGAGAAGCAGGACAAATTTATTCTCTTTATCTTAACAATCGTGGCATTTCAGATTTAACCGGTATTGAGTCGTTTGGTTTTATGTCTATTCTGGATTGCTCAAATAATAACCTTGCAACACTTGATTTTTCTTCTAATAGTAGTCTTAAAAATATTAACTGTAGTTTTAATCAATTAACTGCTTTAGATATTTCGCAAAATGTTAGGTTAGAACACCTAAATGCATTCCTAAACATAAACCTTGGCAATGTGGATGTTTCGCAAAACATTGATTTGAGAACACTTATTTTAAATGACTGTGCCATTGATAATAATTTAAATATCGTCAATAATATAGCATTAACAAAACTGGATATTGGTTATAATAATGTTAATAACATTGATTTAACACAAAATATAAATTTGGAAGATCTTTCTTTGGTTAATACAGATTATACAAGTTTAGATCTTTCATTTTTTACTAATTTAAAAATATTAACTATTGCAATTAATGATTTTTCGACGATTGATGTTTCT
>JAGPUY010000314.1 GCA_018067265.1 Oceanihabitans sp.
CTTTGTTTCTAAAGCCAATAACCAACGATTTTCCTTTGGCGAACTAGAAATAGCAAGTCTATTACAACTTAAAAATAAAAGTCCGAAACTGGATTCCTATTCCTCTGCGATTCAGGTAAGCGAAATTGTAGGTGATGTTCAAGAATTGCATACTACTATTGAAAATACAAATGCGCTTTTTCAAGCCGCTTCGCAATTCAATCTGTTGGAAATGATAAGCCCATCCATAACGCCAGAACAAGGCATAGATCGCTATGAAAACGACCATACGCAAGGACCAGTTTGCGCCATTGCTTGCGGCGCTGGAACCATTTATAGAAACTACTTTGTAGCTGTTGGTGGGCAACTGGGGCAAAAAGCCAACAAGCAAATCGATTGTTTAGAAGGGATTGGAATTGCATTAGGAAATGAAAACGAAAAACTCTGGAAAATGCAAAACGGCTATGCATTGGTACATCCCGAAGGTCTATTAGCCATCAACAAAAAAATTGCCGAATTAAGCGATACGGAAAGAGAAACGCTAAAAGAAAAACTTCAAGTAGGAATCCAATGGAATACCGAAGTAACGGCATCTGCCACACGCCATAAGGTTTCCCAAATATATTGTTCTGCACTTCCTGTTGCTTATGGACAATCTGAAAGGTTCTATTGGGAATATTTTGCCAGAGTTATTTTAGAAGCCACATATGAAGCCACGCTCTATGCGGCATTAATAAACTTAGAAAAAACCAAATCCAATGTCGTGTATTTCACATTAGTTGGTGGTGGTGTTTTTGGTAATGAAGACTATTGGATTTTAGAGTCTATGCAAAAAGCAATTCGGAAATTCAAAAAAACACCATTACAAGTTAAAATTGTTAGTTATCGAGCATCCAAAAAGATGGTGCGAGATGCAATTCAGGAGCTATAAAACCAAAACCATACCTGTTCCTTTTTTGTTTATAACTAAATGCATAATAGTACGAATTCGCGAATTTATTATAGCTCGAATTGTTATACTTTTGATAGTCTGTTAGCAGATAAAAACAAACGCTACATACCTTATGGAAATACTTATACTTTATACTGGTTTTTTACTTGCTGCCTATGCAGTAATAGGAAATGATGTTATACAAACCTTAGGTACTTTTATTTCTTCCAATAACAAAACACATTGGACAGTGCTTTGGGGATTTGCAGGTATTATTCTATCTGCGACTTTAATTTTTGGTTGGTATATGTATGATGGCGATGTCTCCTACCAAAGGTTAAATAGCATCACGCTTCCCGAAACCTTAAAATGGTGGCATTTAATAGCACCACTTGCCTTATTGGTAATTACCCGTTTGGGCATACCAGTAAGCACGACCTTTATGATTCTTAGTGTTTTTTCTAGCCAGCAATTTATTGAGAAAATGATTCTTAAATCGGTGTATGGTTATGGGATTTCGGTAATTACCGCTTTTTTAATATATCTCTTCATTGCCCAAAGACTAGAATCTAAAGCCTCTTTAGAGAAAGTACATAAAACCAATCAAAAGAGATTCTGGATTGTTGCACAATGGCTTTCTACGGCATTTTTATGGTCGCAATGGCTTATTCAAGATTTTGCAAACATTTATGTGTTTCTTCCTCGAAGATTATCTATTTGGGAATTGCTTGGTTCTCTAGTAATCATCTTATCTATTATGGCATACATTTTTAAAAATCGTGGTGGTAAAATCCAAGAAATGGTGAACCAGAAAGTCAATACTAGAAACATTCGTTCTGCAACTATTATTGATCTTTTTTATGGTATTATTCTATTTATATACGGAAACTATAATGCCATACCAATGAGTACTACTTGGACTTTTATTGGTATTCTTGCCGGACGAGAAATAGCCATAAACTACCTACTTAATAAAGGGAAATTAAAAAGCTCGTACCAACTTATCGCCAAAGATTTTGCTAAAGTAAGTCTTGGTTTGGCTATTAGTATTTCTATTGTGTACTTGATTCAACTCATCAAGACCTTCTAATAAAACATGGTATTGCGGTTTCTGGTAAGATAATAACCCAAGGCGCGATATATCTTCCAATTACGAACTATTGTCGATTATTTTATAAATACACGTAGAAATACGTGTTGTAAATCAGAGGTTTAAATGGTACCTTGGTTTTACAAAATTTATAACTAGAAGTGCTTTTATTTTAGGATAATAGGGACTTTAGTTGTTATAAAGCAAGTTTTGCAACATTAAAAAAAAGCGAGAATGAGAAAATATTTAGGAATAATATTGTTGACTTTTATTACTATTTCGTGTAAAGGACAATCCAACTCTAATGCTGAAAGAAATGTAGGTGGACCTTGTCAAGATTGCGAAGCAGTTCTGGATTTTAAGATGTTCCATACGAAACCAAGAGCGTCTGATACTTTACCTGGTTTTGAAAATAATGAGCCTAAAGTTAAAATAACTGGAACTGTATTTCAAAAAGACGGAAAAACGGCGGCGGAAAACATTTTACTTTACATATATCACACAGACAGAAATGGTATTTATCAGCCAAGTGAAAAACCTATTAGTTGGGAAAAAACTCACGGACAATATCGTGAATGGCTGAAAACAGGCAAAGATGGAAAATTCACCTTTTACACTTTCAGACCAGCACCATATCCAGAAGTTCAAGAACCTGAACATATTCATATTTATGTAAAAGAACCTAATACTATTCCTTATTATATGGACAGTTATTTTTTTGAAAGTGACCCAAAGCTTACATCAGAAAAAAAACAATCTCAAAAAAATAGAGGTGGCTCTGGAATTGTAAAACTTGAAAAGAAAGATGGAATTTGGACAGCGAACAGAAATTTGATTTTAGGCTTGAATATACCTGATTATGAATAAAAAAAGTTGCACAATATCGTGTATCACTAATTGCTAGCTTTACGCCTAATTGGAAATTCCTTCGGGATTTTCTCTGGTTCGCTTTAGCTTACTAAATTAGATCGTTACACACGCAACCAATCATACACAACACATTGTGCTTCATTATTAGAAACCGCTAACCAATGATAAAATTCTTTAGAAAAATTAGACAAAAAATGCTGACTGAAAATAAATTTAGTAAATATCTGATTTACGCAGTTGGCGAAATTATACTTGTCGTTATGGGAATTTTGATTGCTTTGCAGATAAACAATTGGAATGAAACAAGACAAATTAAGAAAGTAGAAAAAGAAACTCTGTATGTTTTACTTGAAGATTTAAATTCAGCAAAAAGTTATTCGGAGCAGTATATTGAAAATGAACAAAGTTACCTTGATATTATAGAAAAAATATTGCATAATGATTCAATAAAGACAGTTTTAAATAATAATAACACAATAGAATATTTCAACAAAGCGTTTTGGGATTTTGAGATAAAGATTCCTGTAATTAATACATACTCGGATT
>JAGPUY010000332.1 GCA_018067265.1 Oceanihabitans sp.
TTTTGTTCATCACCTTCAGGATTCCTTTTCCAACTGCTTTGTTGTAATTTTTAATGGCAGCTAAATATTCTAAATCAGTAAGGTCTGCATTGTTGATTTGTTCTTGAACAATTTCATTTACAATGTATGGGTTTACAGCACTTGCGCCATAGCCAAATAATAAGGCGAAGTGATGTACTTCACGCGGTTCTGCAGATTCAATAATTAGACTAATTCTGGAGCGTTTCTTTAATTTGTGTAATGCATGGTTTACATAAGAACATGCTAAAAGCGCGGGGATTGGTGCGTGATTTTCGTCAACAAATCTATCGGATAAAATAATGATATTTGCACCTTCATCTATTGCTTTGGAGGCTTTGGTTACTAAGTTTTCAAGCGCAACTTCCAGCTCGTTTAATCCGCGATTTACTTCATATAACATCGAAATGGATTCGACTTTAAAATCAGGATTAGTATCGTAATCTCTTATCTTATCTAGATCATGTTTTGAAATTACAGGATTCTGTATTTTTAATTTTTTACAATGCTCTGCGTTAATATCGAATAGATTGACATCGCTACCTAGTGTTAAACTAATATCGGTAATTAGCTCTTCGCGAATTCCATCTAAAGGCGGATTAGTAACTTGTGCGAATAATTGTTTAAAATAGTTGTAAATGAGTTGTGGTCTTTCCGATAAAATCGCAATTGGGGTGTCGCTTCCCATAGATCCAATAGGTTCTTTTCCTAATTGCGCCATCGGGCGAATGATGGTATTTAAATCTTCTTCGGTATACCCAAAAACAACTTCACGCTTTTTTAATTCAATTTCGTCATATTCAATATGTCCTTGTTTTGCGGAAAGATCTCGAAGATGCACTAAATTTTCATCTAGCCATTTTCTATACGGATACTTAGAAGCAATTTCTTCTTTTATTTCTTCATCGTTAACAATTCTACCTTCGCTCATGTTTACTAGAAACATTTTTCCTGGTTCTAAACGACCATGAAATTCTACGTTTTCAGGTTTAATATCTACCACTCCTGTTTCGGAAGACATGATCACATTTCCTTTTTTAGTAACGGTATATCTAGAAGGGCGTAAACCATTTCTATCTAAAACGGCACCAATAAAGTTACCATCTGTAAATGGTATGGAAGCTGGTCCGTCCCAAGGTTCCATCAAGCAAGAATTGAATTCGTAAAATGCTTTTTTAGCATCCGACATATTTGGGTTTTTCTCCCAAGCTTCCGGAACAAGCATCATCATAGCTTCTGGAAGGGAACGACCTGTCATTAATAACAATTCAACAACCATATCTAAGGTTGCGGAATCTGATTTTCCTCTTAAAATAGTTGGAATAATCTTTTTAATGTCCTCTCCAAATAGTGGGCTTTTCATGATTTCTTCACGAGAAAACATACGAGATACATTACCTCTTACGGTATTTATTTCACCATTATGACAAATGTATCTAAATGGTTGTGCTAGATCCCAAGTTGGAAACGTGTTTGTAGAGAAACGTTGATGTACTAAGGCTAATCGCGTGTCTAAAGCAGAATTAAATAAGTCTAGATAGTACTCATTTATATGTTCAGGCATTAATAAGCCTTTAAAAATAATTATTTTGGTAGATAAACTTGGAAGGTAAAAGAATTTTGCTTCCGATAGTTTAGAATCGTATATAGTGTGTTCTGCAATTTTTCTAGCAGCATATAATTTTAGGTTAAATTCTCTTTCTGTTTGCGCTTCGCTAGACTTTCCTATAAAAATTTGCTTTACAAAGGGTTCTGTTATTTTGGCGATTTTACCTAAAACGTCGCTGTTAACAGGAACGTCTCTCCAACCTATTAATTTTAGACCTTGGTTTTGTATTTCTTTTTCAAAAACATCGATACAATATTGACGTTGGTTTTCTTTTTTAGGAAGAAATACATTACTAACGGCATATTCTCCGGCTTCTGGTAAATCAAATTCACAAAAAATCTTGAAAAATTTATGTGGAATATCTATTAAAATTCCAGCGCCATCACCTGTAACTCCATCCGAACTTACAGCGCCACGATGCTCTAATTTCACTAGGATTTCAAGTGCTTTGTGAATGATGTCGTTAGATCGTTTTCCGGTTAAACTACATATAAATCCTGCACCACAATTATCGTGTTCAAATTCTGGTAAATAAAGTCCTTGTTTCTTAAGCATAATTAGTAAAATTTAAAGGCTTTTATAGCCTTATTACATCTCTAATATAGAAGCTATTATTTGATTTAAAAAAAGCAGGAAACACTTTTCTCATATCCCTAGTTATGTTAGTTCTAAATGAAAATTCGGCAATAATATGAGTGAAAACTAATAAATAGACAATGAATAATGTTTAATAAAAATAGGCTTTTTCTGCGAAATCGTTTTCGTAAATATAAAAAAGTTGCATATAATTTATTAAAAAATAAAAATTGATGATAATAATGCTTTTTACGAATGTGGATTTATCAGTAAAATCGTAATTATTTTATTTTGCCCTTTAAAAAATAGGGTGTAAAATGATTTATTGATAAAAATAACAATTTCACACCGTAAAATTTAGGGGTTAAATTGTTTTTAATATAGATTTGGGATTCTAATAACCACTAAAACATATACTTTATGAAAAAATTATTACTCGCTGCAATGATATTAACAACATCATATATTTCTGCACAAGAAGTTACAGAAA
>JAGPUY010000086.1 GCA_018067265.1 Oceanihabitans sp.
CAAAAATATTGGTAGGTCCCTTTGCTTAGTGTTACTTCTTTTGAAGATTCTGTTTTACCTTGTTTTACCATTTGCGATACATAAGCATCTGCAATATGGTTTTTAGGATCTGATCCATCTTTTCCTGCTTCTATTAAAACCAATCCTACTTCTGGCGCAGCATTATTATTAGAAACTTGAAATACATAGGTACCTTCTTTAAGCGTTAATTCTTTTTGCGTAAATTCTCCTAATGTTTGTTCTAAAGCCACTGTTGTTACTGCTGTGCTTTTTTCCATTTTTTCTTGTGCTGTAGCTGTGATTGAAAATGCTACTAAAAAGATTGCGATAAATAAATTTTTCATGATTTTGTGTTTTATGATTTGTAATTATTAAAATATTAGTTGTTTGTTACTGTGAATTTTCCTGTTTCTACACTTGGGAAATCTACTTCGGTTTCTGCAATGTGATTTACATAGTTGGTAAGCGTATTAGAAACTACGTTTAAAACGATTTCTAAAATATCCCCATCGGTATAACCTGCTTCTTTTACCGCTTGAATAGCTTCTGTAGATACTTGTCCTCTATTTTTGGTTACATCTTGTGCAAATTGTAAACCTGCTTGTGTTTTAGCATCTGCAGCAATTGCTTGTCTGCTTAATTCTGTTTGCTCTTGCGTTAAACCGTTCATTTTACCAATTGCCGTGTGTGCAGACAGACAATAGTTACACGCATTTTCTTCGGCAATTGCTAATGCTAATTGTTCTCTGAATTTGTTACTAAAGTTTCCGCTAGCGGTTAACTCTCCTAAACTTAAATAGGTCTGTAAGGTTGCTGGCGAATTACCAAACACTTTTATTAGGTTTGGAATAAATCCTAATTTGTTCTGTACTGCATTAAATAATTCTTTTGATTTTCCTGTAGTTGTTTCTGGATCTAATGTTTCAATTCTTGTGCTCATAATATTTATTTTTATACTCCTGCGAAGGCAGAAATCTTATTATTATTTATTTAGTTTTTCTTGTATTGTTTTACTCTTGACTTTTACAATCGCAAATTTTATTATCGGCTTGCTTTTCGTCATATTCCTGAAATCCCCAACAATTTGGACATTGTATATTTTGTTCTGTTTTCATAATTTTTGATTAGTTATTAATTACACTGCAAAGATGCGACGGGAATACGCTTTGAAAAATGGACAAAAGTTCCTTATGCTTGGACACGCCTATTTTATTAGGCTTTTGAAACATAAAAACCTATAATTATTGCGTGAAGGATGGAAGTGGCATCCTTTTTTTGCTGCCATATATGGCAAAAAAAGATTTAACGTACAGCCTGACCTTTATGGTCACGCCAAAAAAATTAATATTCTTTTTTAAACTGAAGTGGTGATTTTAAGGTGCCTTTTTTAAAGAATCTTGTAAAGTAGGCGGCGTCATTAAAACCTAATCCGTAGGCTATTTCTTTTACCGAATCATTAGAGTAAATGAGTTGGCGTTTGGCTTCGAGGATAATTCTATTTTTAATAAAATCGCTAGGTGTTTGGTTTCCTATTTTATTAAAATGCTTGGTTAATGATTTTGGGGAAAGTCCTAATCTATTCGCATAATCGGTTACCGTGTGTAGCTTTTTATAGTTTTGCTCAACCAATACGCTAAAGTCTTTAAAGAGTTTGGTTTCTACGTCTTCTTTAATAGTAAGGTGTTGTTTTTGCACGCGAACGGCATGAATAATGAATTGCTTTAAATAGGTTTGCAGCATATCATATTGCGCAGCTTCGTTAGTTTTAAACTCTTCGATTAAACCTTCTAGGATAAAATCTAGTTTTTGAGTGTCGCTGGTACAAGGCTTTACAAAAGGAGTTTCGTAGACATTATTAAAAAGAACGCCATTACAAGCAACTTCTTTATCGTGTGTTTGAATGCAGTAGAAATCCCGAATAAAAGATATTTTGTAGGCTTCTTGAATTTTTTCGGAATCTACAGAAAACACTTGACCAGGAGATAAAAAGAATAGCACGTTATCTTGAAAATCATAGCTTTCAAAATCAATATTATAGGTGCCTTTTCCTTTTTTAATCCAATATATATTATAGGCATCTACTTGTTCTGGCTTATTAAAAACGCAGGCTTTTTCGAATTGAACAACGCTCAATGAAAATATATCTTTATATGAATATCTTGTGATGTCTTGCTCTGCCATGTGATACCTATTGGTTCGTTATGGTTTTAGTCGTAAAAGTTTTGAAATTTAACAATACAAACCCAATAAAAGCTGGCAGCACCCACCCTAAGCTATGACTTGCAAACGGAATACTTGAAATTACTTGTGTTAAATCTTCGGAAGGGCTTAAAAAATTAAGCACATCTGGAATACTAAAAATAAAGGTTACTAAAACCACTACTCGAAATACGGTTTTGGAAGCAAATTTATCAGGGATTGCGTTAAGCAGAATCAGTACAATAGTTATTGGATAAATAAATAACAGGACTGGTAATGCAATGACGATTATAGAGTTAAAATCTAACTGGCCAACAACCACACCAATCACACATGCCAACACTGCTGTAATGACATAAACGGTTTGCGAATCTTTAATTAAACCTTTAAAATAATCTGCTGTTCCGGTTACAATACCGACTGCTGTTGTAAAACAAGCTAAGGCGATTAGTACACTTAAAATAGTATTCCCAAAAGTTCCTAATGCTTTTTTACTGATTCCTGTTAACAGATTTGCGCGTTGCATATCACTACTTAATGCGCTATTCACATCTATTTCGGATCCATAAAAAGCACCAACAGCAATTAGTCCAGCGTAAATTATGAAGAGTCCAAATCCAGCGATGATTCCCGATTTTTTTATTAGTTCTTTTTTAGCTTCAAAAGAATCTTTAACCTTTAAATTAATAGATATAATAATTACTGCGCCAACAACCACTGCACCAATAGCGTCAAAAGTTTGATAGCCTTCTAAAATTCCGTTTACAATGGGCGCTTCAAATTGTGAAGGATTAGTAAGCATTTGTGAAGAGAACAAACCGATACCAATTACCAAAAGCAACATAATCACTATAAATGGTGTTAGGTATTTACCAATAAGATTTAATATTTTAGAACGGTTTAAAGCAAAAACTAATACCAAAATAAAATAGATACTACTCGTTAATAATGGGGAAGTATTAAAGTTTGGATGTATTGCAATTTCATGAGTGGCGGCTGCTGTTCGTGGCGACGGAATTGCAACGGCAATAATATAAATAAGAATACAATAAATAAGACTAAAAGCTGGGGATACTTTTTTACCAAAATCATACAAAGTACCCTGTAATTTGGCATGCGCATAAATACCTATTATAGGAATTATAACGGCAGTAATTACAAAACCTATAATTACCCAAAACCAATTTTCACCTGCATTATACCCCAAAAGTGGTGGTAATAGTAAATTTCCTGCTCCAAAAAACAACGAAAACAAGGCGAAGCTTGTAATTAATAATTCTTTAGTTTTATTCATATTCTATTGCTGTAAAAGGAAATGTATTATTTTAAATATAGAGTCGCAATTTATTACAAGCCCTTAATTATCTTTGCACAATATAGTTTAAATATGATTTTAGATCACAAAGGCATAAATATTTTTTACACAGATCAGGGAGCAGGTACAGCAATCGTTTTATTACACGGTTTTCTAGAAAACAGTACGATGTGGAATGCCTTTTTACCAGAACTCACTAAAAGAAATCGCGTAGTTTGCATCGATTTATTGGGGCACGGAAAAACACCTTGCTTAGGATATGTGCACACTATGGAAGAAATGGCCGAAGCTGTTCTTGCCGTTTTAAATCATTTAAGATTACGAAGATATTATATGATTGGCCATTCTATGGGTGGCTATGTTGCTTTGGCTTTCGCCGAAAAAAACCAGAAAACCTTAAAAGGTTTATGTTTAATGAATTCTACTTATGAAGCCGATGATGACGAACGTAAACGACTTCGCGCCCGAGCCAACAAGATGATACAAACCAATTTTAATAATATGGTGCGTATGTCTTTTGCTAATTTATTTAGCGAAAAAAGTAAAATAGTATATAAATCGGAATTTGATGCCGCTTTAAAGGAAGCCTTAAAAACTCCCGTGCAAGGATATATTGCTTGTCAAGAAGGCATGCGACTAAGACCAGAACGGCAAGAAGTATTTCAATCTTTAAAAGGTAAAAAAAGTATCATTATAGGAAAAAATGATCCTGTAGTGGACGGAGAAAAATTAATAAAACAAACCAAAAACACCCAAATTAACACGGTAGTTTTTAGCGAAGGACACATGAGCCATATAGAAAATCCAATCCTACTTTTGAAGGAGATAATGCATTTCATCGAATAAATCGTGCCTTTCACCGTTTATATGTTTTTTTTTATTAGGTTTACTATAACCAAACACTAATAATATGAATACACCTACCATCAAACCTGCTTTTATCCCGAAATTAGTTTGTAATATTTTTGGACACAAATATGAAGTTTCCAAAAAAGTAACCTCTCATGTGAAAGAATACCAATGTGCTAATTGTAAAAAACAAATGACAACGAACAGCAATGGTAATTTAATTCCGCTTACTCCCAAGTTTGAACAAATCAATTCTGTTTTAGAACGTATTTACAACAGGAAAGTAATGCGTTTACAGGAAAAATCTTACGCTTCATCGATTAACTAAGTGATTATTCTGTATACACTATAAAATCCCCTAACTTACTTAGCTCTAAACTAGCTAATTAAATTCTATGAACACTATTCAATGTAGCGTTTTTGGTCATGCTTTTAAAGTTTCAAAAGATATCACAGCACATGTGAAAGAATATCAATGCAAACATTGTAAAAAACAAATGACCACAAATGCAAATGGCAACTTAATTCCACTAACTCCTAAATTTAAAAAGATTAATTCTGTTTTAAAAAGTGTGCATTATAAAAAGGAAAAGCGAAAAGAGCTTATTCTTGATCGTTAAGTGCATTCCATCCTTGTGCTTGTAAAGGAATTTTAGTTTCTCCTCTAGTTACTAAATGCATTCCTACGTTCGGTTCTGTCATATAACCAATTACCGTAAAATTAGGATTTGCTTTAATTTTCGGGTAGTCTTCTTGTGAAATTGTAAATAGCAATTCGTAATCTTCGCCGCCACTTAGTGCAACGGTTGTACTATCTATATTAAATTCTTCACAAGTAGAAATTACTTGAGGATCTAACGGCAATTTGTCTTCATACAAATCACAACCAACATTACTATGTTTACATAAATGCATGATTTCTGAAGATAAGCCATCACTCACATCTATCATAGCACTTGGTTTAACCTCTAAATCTTTAAAAAGCTTAACAATATCTTTTCTAGCTTCTGGCTTCAATTGTCTTTCCATAATATACGCATACGCATCCATATCTGGTTGGCTATTTGGGTTTACCAAAAACACTTGCTTTTCGCGTTCTAAAACTTGTAATCCCATATATGCACCACCAATATCACCAGTAACAACCAGTAAATCATTAGGTTTTGCACCACTTCTATATACAACATCTTCTTTTTCTACTTCACCAATAGCGGTAATAGAAATTAACAAACCAGAAGTAGATGAAGTGGTATCTCCACCAACCACATCCACACCATAAATCTTTGCAGCTGTTTCAATTCCGGCATATAATTCTTCTAAAGCTTCTAAAGGAAAACGGTTAGAAACGGCAATAGAAACTGTAATTTGAGTGGCATTTGCATTCATAGCAAACACATCGGATAAATTAACAACAACCGCTTTATAACCTAAGTGTTTTAAGGGCACATAGCTTAAATCAAAATGCACGCCTTCGACTAATAAATCCGTAGTTACTAATATTTGTTTATTCGTAAATTCTAAAACTGCAGCATCATCACCAATTGCTTTAATTGTTGATTTCTGTGAAATTTCAAACTGTGAAGTTAAGTGGTCTATTAATCCAAATTCTCCTAAATCACTTAATGCGGTACGTTGTTGATTTTTATCTTCTATCATACTGCAAAAATAAGAAGCTTATTTTGAATGCGTAGTTATTTTTTAATGAAAAAAGAAACAATAAAATTAGTAGCCCTTGTAAATCCACTTAAAACGTAATTAATCATTTTCATTTATCGCTTTTAGATGCTTTATACGTTAACAAAATAGCCTTAATCGCATAATAGATTTTTCTTATAAAAACATCACTAATATAATGTAAGCTTATATGGAAATCCATGACTTATATTGTATATTTGCAGTCTATTTAGACATAATCTATTTAATAATATGATAAAAGTTTCAGAAACAGCTAAGAAGAAAGTTATAGAACTTATGACGGATGAAGGCTACAATGCAGTAACAGACTACGTTCGTGTTGGTGTGAAAAGTGGAGGTTGCTCTGGTTTATCTTATGATTTAAAATTTGATAAAGAAAAGCAAGAAGAAGATAAAATGTTTGAAGACAACAATGTAAAAATTATTGTCGACAAAAAAAGCTTTTTGTACTTAATAGGAACAACACTAGAGTATTCGGGAGGATTAAACGGAACAGGTTTCGTATTTAATAATCCGAATGCCAATAGAACTTGCGGTTGTGGCGAATCTTTTTCGCTATAATCCATCTAAATCTTCCGTTTAGGAAGGCTTTAAAATTAAATTTGTGATATGAGTAAATATACAGAAGACGATCTAAGAGAAGAGCTTAAAACCAAAGAATATGAATATGGTTTTTTTACAGATATTGAATCTGAAACATTTCCTATTGGTTTAAATGAAGATATTGTTCGCGCTATTTCTAAAAAGAAAGACGAGCCACAATGGATGACAGATTGGAGACTAGAAGCTTTCAAGGTTTGGAAAGAAATGGAAGAACCAGATTGGGCAAATGTACATTATACAAAGCCCGATTTTCAAGCAATAGCATACTACTCTGCTCCTGTAGCCGTAGATCCTAATAAAACATTAGACGACGTAGATCCAGATCTATTAGCAATGTATAAAAAACTTGGAATCTCTGTAGACGAGCAAAAGAAAATGAATAATGTAGCAATGGATATTGTTGTAGATTCTGTTTCGGTTGCAACGACTTTCAAAAAAACACTAGCAGAAAAAGGTATTATTTTTATGCCAATTTCTGAAGCAATACAAGAACATCCAGAACTGGTAAGAAAATATATTGGTACTATTGTTCCAACTACAGACAACTTTTATGCTGCTTTAAATTCCGCAGTATTTAGTGATGGTTCTTTTTGTTACATCCCAAAAGGCGTTAAATGCCCTATGGAATTATCTACCTATTTCAGAATTAACCAAGGTGGTACCGGACAATTCGAACGTACATTATTGGTTGCAGACGAAGGTAGTTATGTATCGTACTTAGAAGGTTGTACTGCGCCAAGTCGTGATGAAAATCAATTACACGCAGCAGTGGTAGAACTTATTGCTTTAGACGATGCAGAAATTAAATACTCTACAGTACAAAACTGGTATCCTGGAAATGATAAAGGTGTTGGTGGTGTTTACAACTTTGTAACCAAACGTGGTTTATGCGAGAAAAACGCAAAAATCTCTTGGACACAAGTAGAAACAGGATCTGCAGTAACTTGGAAATATCCTTCCTGTATTTTAAAAGGAGATAATTCGGTTGGCGAATTTTATTCTATTGCGGTAACTAATAATTACCAGCAAGCAGATACTGGAACTAAAATGATTCACCTAGGAAAGAACACGAAGTCGACTATTATATCTAAAGGTATTTCGGCTGGTAAATCACAAAACTCCTATAGAGGTTTAGTACATGTAAGCGCTCGCGCAGAAAACGCACGTAACTTTAGCCAATGTGATAGTCTATTAATGGGGAATGCATGCGGTGCACACACGTTTCCATACATTGAAGCAAAAAATAAAACAGCACAAATAGAACACGAAGCAACAACTAGTAAAATTGGTGAAGACCAAATTTTCTATTGTAACCAACGTGGTATAGATACAGAAAAAGCCATTGCATTAATTGTAAACGGTTTTAGTAAAGATGTATTAAATAAATTACCAATGGAATTTGCTGTAGAAGCACAAAAGCTTTTAGAAATTTCTCTAGAAGGTTCTGTAGGATAATTATCATTCCTGCGAAGGCAGGAATCTTATAAATTGAATTAAAAATATATTAAATTAAGTTTATTTTCAAATTTAAAAAAATGAAAAAATTAGTATTCTTATTAGTATTAGCGGTAGCATTTACAAGCTGTAAAAATGACGCAAAAAAAGAAAACACAGAAACTACCGAAACAGAAGATGGTAGAACCGCAAAACAAAAGGATGGATTAACCTTACTTCAAGGAGAGTTTGTGTATTATGCAGATGCTGCAGTATTACAAACTAAAAACCAGATTTATGGTGTTATCTTAAACGATAAGGTTACCGAATTAAACAAAAAAGCCAAAGCCTTTAAAAAAGAAGACACAGACTTCGTGATGATAGAAGTTAGAGGAGAAATTAAGCCAAAACCGGAAGGAGAAGAAGGTTGGGACAATCAAGTAGATATTAAAGAAATACTAAATATTGCTGCTATTGAAATGCAAGCAGAAAACGTAGTTAAATTAGGAAACAAGTAAATAAATTTTAAACGACATGTTTACCTCGGTCTAAGTAGATTTTGTAACAAAAAGCTATCGAAACGACTGTTCAAACAAAATTATTTAGAATTTTAAACGCTCAATTATATATGTTAAAAATTAACAACTTACACGCAAGTGTAGATGACAAGTCTATTTTAAAAGGAATTAATCTAGAAGTAAAAGCAGGAGAAGTACACGCAATCATGGGACCAAATGGTTCTGGTAAAAGTACTTTAGCTTCTGTAATTGCAGGAAAAGAAGAATACGAAGTTACAGACGGAAACATTCTTTTAAACGGTGAAGATATCGAAGAACTTGCTGCAGAAGAACGCGCACACAAAGGTGTATTTCTTTCTTTTCAATATCCTGTAGAAATTCCTGGAGTTTCGGTAACCAACTTTATTAAAACTGCTATCAACGCAAATCGTAAAGCAAAAGGATTAGAAGACATGCCAGCAAAAGACATGTTAAAAATGATTCGTGAGAAATCTGAAATGCTAGAAATAGATAGAAAATTTCTATCTAGATCTTTAAACCAAGGTTTTTCTGGTGGAGAGAAAAAACGTAACGAGATTTTTCAAATGGCAATGCTAGAACCTAAACTTGCTATTCTGGATGAAACAGATTCTGGTTTAGATATTGATGCATTACG
>JAGPUY010000338.1 GCA_018067265.1 Oceanihabitans sp.
CCATTAATCATTTTGGCATATTCGCCAATGGTCATACCGTGAACCACAGGAATAGGATGCATACCAACAAAACTTTTATGTTCCTTTTCTAAAATAGGACCATCAATATAATGGCCATTTGGATTTGGTCTATCCAAAATAAGCACAGGAATATTTGCTTCCGCACAAGCTTCCATCACATAATGTAAAGAGGATATGTAGGTGTAAAAACGAGCACCAACATCTTGAATATCAAAAACCACAATATCTAAATCCTTAAGCTGTTCTGGAGAAGGCTTTTTATTTTTGCCATAAAGCGAGACAATTGGCAAGCCTGTTTTTTTATCCATACCATCTTTAACGACTTCGCCAGCATCCGCAGTTCCTCTAAAACCATGCTCTGGAGAAAACACTTTTTTTACATCTACTTTTAAGACTACTAAAGAATCTACAAGATGTGTGTATGTGTCATTGCGAGGAGCTTTTTGCGACGTGGCAATCTCATTCTTATTACCTTTAAAAACCACAGAAGTCTGATTCGCAACAATACCAACACGTTTTCCTTTTAGTAAAGGCAAGTACGCTTCGGTTTGGTTTGCACCAACAATAATTGTTTTGTCATCAGGAACTTGTTTCAGTATCTCCTCCTTGTTACTAGTTTGAGCATAATCTTTAGACTCTTCGGTCTTCGGTCTTTGGTCTTCAGACTTATTACCACTTCCGCAAGAAATAAATACCAAAACAAATAATAAAACTGTATTTTTGAAAACATTAAATCGCATAATCTAGTTTGAATTTCGAGTTTTTTATAGCTAAACGCATTATTAGTAGTAAAGCGTATAAAAGTAGTGTTTCGGCACCAATAATAAAAATTGGAATCGCAGCAATTGCTGTTGGTATCATAGTAATGATGATTGCTGTTGCCACCGGAATTGGTTTGCAACAAAAAATTAGAGACAAAGTATCCGCATTTAATGGACATATTATTATTTCTAATTTCGATAGTAACAACTCCCAAGAAAGCGGAAAACCAATTTCTACCAAACAAGATTTCTATCCAAGTTTTAAAGACGTTGAAGGCATAAAGAATGTACAAGCAGTGGCATCCAAATTCGGAGTAATACGAACCGAAACAGACTTTGAAGCTATTATTGTAAAAGGAGTAGGAGCAGATTACAATTGGGATTACTTTAATGAATTCTTAATCGAAGGTAGATTACCCGATTATACCAAAGCGCGAAACCAAGATGTGCTTATTTCAGAAGACTTAGCAAAACGCATGCAGTTTTCTTTAAACGATAGCTTCACTACTTTTTTTAGAAAAGAAGATCCAAACGCATTGCCAACTCAAATCCGTTATCACATCGTTGGTATTTACAATTCTGGATTAAAAGAATTTGACGATACCTACGTACTTGGTGATATTAAACATATTCAAAGACTCAATAAATGGGAAGCAGATCAAGTAGGAAGCTTTGAGATTTTACTCGAGGATTATAATCAGTTAGACCAAAAATATAGAGAAGTTTTTCAAAACACTCCATCGTTATTAAACGCAGTAACCGTAGAACAAAAGCACGCTTCTATTTTTGAATGGATTAGTATTTTCGATAAAAATACTTACGGTATTATTGGTATTATGATACTAGTGGCAGGAATAAACATGATCACCGCATTACTGGTTTTAATACTAGAACGCACAAAAATGATTGGTATCTTTAAAGCACTAGGAAGCAATAATTGGAGCATCCGAAAAATATTTTTATACAACGCAAGCTATATTATTTTAATCGGTTTGTTTTGGGGAAATCTTATCGGTTTTACCATTCTATTGGCACAAAAATATTTAAAACTCTTTCCGTTAGATCCAAGTGTATATCATGTGAGCGAAGTCCCAATCTATATTAATTTAGGTTATATTCTAGCATTAAACATTGGTACATTTATTCTCTGTTTAATCATGTTATTAATTCCATCGTATCTCATCACTAAAATTTCGCCAGTCAAAGCAATTCGTTTCGAGTAACAAATTATATCCGCCAATTAAAGTGTTTTCATAACTTGGGCGTTTACTACTACGCTTAAGCTTCGTAGTACCGCGCTTTCACAAGTCGCTCTTTGCAAGGAGCTCCAACAATTGCTCAATCCCTAACGCAAAATAAAAACGCACTTTTAACTTTTAACTATTCCCTTTTAACTATTTTTGCACTTCGAATAATAGGTTGAATTAAAAAAAGATTCCCATTTTTAGGGGAAGTACACATGGAATACGCAAATAACATACTAGAAACTATTGGTAACACACCATTAGTAAAACTAAATAAACTAACAGCAGACTTACCTTGTCTGGTTTTAGCAAAATACGAAACCTTTAATCCTGGAAATTCTGCCAAAGATAGAATGGCATTAACCATGATTGAAGATGCAGAAGCAGACGGACGTTTAAAACCAGGAGGAACTATTATTGAAGGAACTTCAGGAAACACCGGAATGGGTTTAGCACTAGCAGCAATAGTAAAAGGCTATAAATGTATTTTTGTAATTAGCGATAAGCAGTCTAAAGAAAAAACAGATGTACTAAGAGCACATGGAGCAGAAGTAGTTGTTTGTCCGACAGACGTAGAACCAACAGATCCAAGATCCTACTATTCCGTTTCCAAACGTTTAGGAGAAGAAACACCAAATTCTTGGTATGTAAACCAATACGATAATCCGAGTAACGCAAAAGCACATTACCAAAGTACAGGACCAGAAATCTGGAAACAAACCGAAGGTAAAATAACACATTTTGTAGTTGGAGTAGGAACCGGTGGAACCATTTCTGGCGTTGGTAAATACTTAAAAGAACAAAATCCAGATGTTAAAGTTTGGGGAATTGATACCTATGGTTCGGTATTTAAAAAATACCACGAAACAGGAATTTTTGATGAGAAAGAAATCTATCCGTACGTAACCGAAGGTATTGGAGAAGATATCTTACCAAAGAATGTGGACTTTTCTATTATTGACGGATTTACTAAAGTAACCGATAAAGATGCAGCAGTATACACACAAAAACTAGCTTTAGAAGAAGGTATGTTTTTAGGGAATAGTGCAGGAGCAGCAGTAAAAGGGTTACTCCAATTAAAAGATGAGTTTAAAAAAGACGATGTTGTAGTGGTTCTTTTTCATGATCATGGAAGTCGTTACGTTGGTAAAATGTTCAATAACGACTGGATGAAAAAAATGGGTTATTTAGATTAGTCATTGCGAGGAAGGAAGCAATCGCAATCAAAACTGTCATTGCTAGTAAAGAATTAACGAAGCAATTTCACTATTTATCCTAAATCAGTATCATGCTGAATTAGTTTCAGCATCTTTAATAAATAATAAACCTCCTAAAATCTAGGAGGTTTATTATTATTATCTTTAATTCAATTAATGATATAGGTTATGAAAAAAAACTACTTAATAATTCTTACTTTTTTTATTGTGCTAACTAATCTACAGGCACAATTTATTTTTATTGAATTAGTAGATGATACTGTTGGAATTGAAGTGTTTGATAATAATGTAACAGAACTTTATTCTAATGATGAAGGTTTAAATACAATACTTCAAAATCATAATGTGAATGGTTACAATCAACTTTATGGATATCTTAATGCAGCGATGTATCAAAAAACAACAATTGCTTTCTGTAATAACTGTAATGTTTCTCAATTAATAGCAGATTTAAATGCATATAATAGTGTTGTTGAATTCGCCGCTGATATGGGTTCTTATGGATATGTGTTTCCCAACGGTTTAACAATTTCTCTAGAAAATAATTCTGTTGGAACATATGAAGAAACCAATGATGGATTAGTTATTACTAATGACGCTGGATTAAATCAAATATTTTCAGACTTTAATGTTAGAATTATGGAATATTTAAGTCTTTATGATGATTATGAATTAGTATGTGATTGTGATGCAGCATTGTTAAAGCAAGAATTAGATAATTATACAAATGTAATTGCTTCTACTGCAAGATTAGATGGAGTAGAGCTTTTATCTACAAATGAGTATGATATTCAAGAAACAAAAGTGTTTCCCAATCCTTTTAAGAATAATATTTCAATTAAAACTAATAGTCAAATTAGTAGTGTAATTTTATATGATATTTTAGGAAAACAAGTTTATAGTTCGAATTCTTTATATGAATTTGAACGCTTTTCTTTCTCTTTAAAAAGTGGTATGTATATTTTAAATCTTACAGATACTAGTCAACAAAGTATTACTAGAAAGCTGGTAAAGCAATAATAGTTATATAAATAAAAACCTCCTGAAATCTCAGGAGGTTTTTTTATGTTTTCAAATGTATATCAAACAATACATTACGGATTGGTAGACCATAAAGCAGCACTTTTAAGCATCGCTCTTCTAGGTAAGTTTAATCCAGCAACAATTAACTCAGCAAAATCTTCTGGTTGTAAAACACTGTCTTCCGAATCTTTATTTGCAATACCTAAATCAATAGACATATCAGATGCGATAGTGCTCGGTGTTAAGGTGCACACACGAATATTGTTTTTTCTAACTTCCTTCATCAAGGATTCCGACATACCAATTACAGCAAATTTAGATGCCGAATATGCGGAGGTCGTTGCATTTCCCGATAAACCAGCAGTAGAAGATACGTTAATAATATCCCCTTCATTTTTTTCTATTAAATAGGGTAAAACCTCTTTGGTAACATAATACATTCCCATGACATTGGTTTGTATAATTTGGCTCCATTGTGCTACTTCCATATCGTTTAAAGTTCCAAAAGCAGCGATTCCAGCATTGTTTACTAAAATATCTACCGTACCAAGCGTGTCTACTATGGTTTGGATTCCTTTTTTAACTTCGTCATAATTGCTAACATCAAAAACGGCATAAATAGCGTGTACTCCTAAAGCTTTTATTTCGGCAACCGTTTCTTTTAAAACCGCTTCGTTTCTGCCAGTGATAGCAACATCTATTCCTTCATTAGCAAATGCTAATGCGGTTGCTTTACCAAGTCCTCTTCCGCCACCAGTAATTATTGCTTTTTTGTTCTTTAAATTTTTCATTTGATTTTTTGTGTTGTGTCGTATTCGTCCGTATAGATTCCGAATACTAATTAATTATAGCATTTTATAAAGTACAAAAATAGATATGTATTTGTTTAAAACGAATTTATAAGGAATTTTTAACAGCAAATTATATGGTGATCACAACGCCGCCTTTCATCTCTAATGTAGTGGGCCTTTCAAACCATGTTTCCATAAAATCAAAGTTTTCTTGGGTTACTTCAAATTCAAAAGTAGCGCCTTGTTCTTTATTTCTTTGTGATATTCTTTGTAGTCTGGTTGCCTTACTAATATCTAAAAAATGTGTTTTTATAGGGTAGTTATGCAAAGCGGCAAATTTTCTAAACTTTTCACGATGCGAAAATTTCGAAAGGCCTAAATCTAAAATAGTATTGGTATTTGCATTTTCTAACTGTGTAATCAAGTCTAGAATGATCGTTTCGGCTCTTTCAATCCGTTCTAAAAACCAATCCAATCCATCTTCTGGTTTTTTATCGGCAAGAAATAAAGTGTTGTTCCAGGTATCTATGGAGAATAGTATTCCTTTGGTTTCTTTTTTTAAGCGGTTAGCGTATGTTGTTTTTCCGGAACCGGTGTTTCCTAAGATGAGGTGGATCATTTTTTCTTTGATTACTATGATTAACAAAG
>JAGPUY010000344.1 GCA_018067265.1 Oceanihabitans sp.
ATGTCCGAACACAAAAAAATCTCTGTGTTTGTCTTCTAGTTTACGTTTGCAATACTGTACCAACCATTCTTCATCATTACCTAAAAATTTGGCATCATCATCACCAGAAATAAGCTTGTTTTTTACCGACATGTATTGTCCGATTCGCATGGCGAAATCGGGATGTAAAATACGTTTAAACAACCATTGGCATATTGGGTTGGTAAATACTTTTTTCATGCGCTTGTAGCCTTTGTCTTTTGGACCTAAGCCGTCACCATGACCAATAAAAAACGTTTTATTATTAAAGGTAAATTCTTTTGGTTTGTGGTACACAGGAATGTTTAGTTCCTCTTCAAAATAGCCATCCATCCATAAATCATGATTACCAACAAAGTAGTAAATAGGAATTCCGGAATCCGATATTTCGGCAAGTTTCCCCAAGGTTCTCGTAAATCCTTTAGGTACTACGTTTTTATATTCCACCCAGAAATCGAATAAATCCCCTAAAAGAAAAATAGCAGCTGCATCTTTTTTTACATGGTCTAGCCAAGCGACAAACTTTTTTTCGCGTGGCAGAGAAGCTTCTTTTGTAGGAGCTCCTAAATGATTATCACTAGCGAAATATATTTTTTTTCCTTCTGGAATTTGCATACTGTAAATATAAAAAATGTTTGTTAGTTAGCTGGATGCCACGTTAAGGATTAAGCAATTGTTGGAGCTCCTTGCAAAGAGCGACTTGCGAAAGCCTGACCCTTTGAAGCTTTTGCGAAAAAGGGTAACGCCATAATTATTCTTAAAAACTATGTGTTATCACTTGCATACCACTCGGCATACGACGTTGCGGTTTCTTGCAATTTCAACGAATGTAACTTTATATTGTCTGGCAAACGTTTGGTTATTTTGGAAGCAAAGTCAATAACCATCATTTCGCTGGTTGGTTGATAATCTACTAAAAGTACATTGTGATCTCTGTCTGATAATTCTTTAGCAAGCTCCAAATGTGGCGTGTTTTTATTAAAAACGGTGGCGTGATCAAAAACTTCGACAATGTCTTCTTTTACTATTTTTTTTAGATCGCTAAAATCGATGACCATCCCAAATTTTGCGTTGGTAGCATCTGTAATAGGTCTGCCAATAACGGTTACAAATAATCTGTAGCTATGACCATGTACGTTTTTACACTTACCATCGTAACCATAAAGTGCGTGTCCTGTCTCGAAAGAGAACTGTTTTGTGATTCTAATTTTACTCATTGTTTTGTGCATTTCGATGCAAAGATATTCATTTTGTAAAAGGAATCGCTTTTTAGATTACATTTGCTCGCTTTTGTTAGGATTAGACTGGAAGCAAGTAAGGTTATGAATTCGATTTTTGAAGAACTTACATTTGCTGAAAACCCTTTATATGAGGGAATTATAGAAGATTTGTTGGCGAAAAAATATAGTGTTGTGGAAGATTTTTTTTCTGCGCAAGAAGTTTTAATTTTAAGAAACTCTTTAATTGAAAAACACGAACTAGACGCTTTTAAAAAAGCAGCTATTGGTAATCGTGTTAACGAAACCATAGAAAAAGCCATTCGCGGGGATATTATTTTGTGGATGGACGAAAGTAAAGCAGATACTTACGAACAGTTATTTTTTAATAAAATAAATAGCCTCGTTAGTTACTTAAACAAAACCTGTTTTTTAGGAATACTACATAAAGAATTTCACTACGCATTGTATCCTAAAAACACATTTTATAAACGCCATATCGATACGTTTCAAAACGATGATAGACGTAAGTTGTCTTTTGTTTGTTATTTAAATGAAGACGGTTGGCTGCCAAAAAATGGTGGCGAACTGGTATTGTATTTAGACGAGAACGGCGTGGAAACCGAAAAGGTTATTTATCCGTTTCCAGGACGTGTGGTAATCTTCGAGAGTCAACTTATAGAACACGAAGTAAAACCGGTACATACAGAACGATTGAGTATTACAGGTTGGTTGAAAACGCGATAGTTATCTGCGTTTATTTCGGTTATAAAAATAGATGATAACTAAGGCTATTCCTAGAACTAAAAAAAAACCGTTTCCGCTTAAAAAATTTAATATTTCCATTTGACTATTGTTTTATACTCTTTACCACTTGAAATTACCGTAATTTCAATTAATAACTGGTATTATTCTTTTTTATTTTTATTGTATCTGTATATAAAATAAGCAAGTGCTACTAATACTACAAAAGGTAGCATCGAACCAATAAATACACCGATTCCGTAATTAGCATCTGGAGCACTATTTATTTTTTCATTGATGTCTACTTCTTGTAAAACAGTTAAAAACGTCATTGTATATTTTATTGTCTTTCGGTAAAGTTACGCCTTTTGTGAAAGTGGTAAAAATTCTTTTCTAAATTTTATGATTAATGGTAATCCTCTAGCGATAATCCAAAGGGTGAAAGCTATAAAAATGCCATATAATTTGAAATCTAAAGCGTCTAACCAAAACAGGATGGGGACAAAAACGATAAAAGTAGAAAAGAGTAGTACGTTTCTAAGGATTTTCATCTTCCCTAAACCTTTAAACATACCGTCAAAAATAAAAGCTAAAGCACAAAGTGGCTGCATGAGTAATACGATCCAGAATATGTTATAAAATTCTTTTAAAACCTGCGGGTCTTTGGTGAAAAGGGTTCCTAAAGGATAATATAAAAGCGCGCCTAGTATTGCAATGGTGGTTCCGAGAGCAATTCCGTATTTAATTAGCTTATTGCTCAATTCGATTAAACTAGTATACGCTTTGGCTCCTATTAGTTTTCCCGATAAAATATTTCCTGCACTTGCATAACCGTCAATAATAAAAGCACCAAGAAACCATAAGTTAATAGCAATAGTATAGGCTGCAATGTATTGTTTACCATAACTTGTAGAAAAAGCACTAGCAAAATATAAGGTTACATTTAAGGCCAGTGTGCGTACAAACAAATTTAGAATCATTAGTATAAAACGTTTAATTTCCGGATTAAAAGGGAAACTAAAGCGCAGTGGAATATTCGTTTTTGTTAGTAGATAATAAGCAGAAAAAATAGCCATTAAAAACTGCGCAATAACACTTGCATAGGCGGCACCTTTAATGTGCATTGTAGGAATATATCCTTCGATTCCGTACACTAAAATAAAATCTAAAACAATGTTTGCGGAAGCCCCAATGATTGCAATTAGCATTGGGTAATAGGTGTTTTGTAAACCTCTAAAAGTGCCAAAAACCGCAATTGTAAATAAGGTAAAAGGAAACCCGAAAACTCGAATTTTATAATAATCTACGCTATATTCTAGAATGACACCGGAAGCATTATAGAGTTTAAAAATATTTTGTGCAAAAGGATACGTACCAATAATTATTAAAAGACTTAGTGAGGTAATGATAAAGATCGCTTGTGCTGGGAGGTTTTTAACGGCGTCTACGTTATCTGCGCCAACATATTGTGAAACGATAGAAGATATAGCACTTCTTGTTTGTCCCAAAACCCAAATAAGCATGGATATAAAAGCACCAACAATACCAACAGCCGCTAAAGACTCGGTGGCGTTTATACCTATGTTACCAACAATAGCAGTATCTGTTAAAGATAAAATAGGTTCTGAAACTCCTGCGATTAATGCTGGAATTGCAAGTTTGTTTATCTGTTTCAGATTTATATTGGTAGGCACTAGTTTAAATTTTATTTTAGAAAGGATAAAGGTCGCAACTATTTATTATAAAAGCTGTATTTTTGCGGTCTAAATAATAAGTAATGAAAAATATTTTAGTTCCTATTGGTTCGTCTAGTAATGCAAAATACACTTTGCAATATGCTATAGACTTTGCGCAAGTTATGCAAGCAAATGTTTTTGTTTTCAGATCTTTTAGTTTGGCTCCAAAGGCCGGAACCATTATAAACATAGATAGTATTGTTGCAAGAGAACAGGTTGCCAATGTGAAAGAAGTGGTAGACCAAATAGATCAAAAAGACGTACCCATTAAAATAATATCTGCAAAAGGAGGAGTTGTAGATAGTATAGATGCTATACATAAAGAATTAGGAATTGATTTAATCATTGTAGGACAAAGACCTAATGATTTACAAGAAAGTTATTTTTTAGGAAGAACACCAGGAAGCATTGTTAAACAAACCGATATTCCTGTTTTAATTATACCAGAAGCATATGCTTTTGCGCCAATAAAAAAGATTTTAACAGCAATAAAGTCTGGTGTGGTTAGTAAAAAAGATGCATTATTACCTTTAGAAGAAATTTTAATAACTTTTAAGGCTAAAATGCATTTATTACAAGTAAAAACACAGGACTTTTTACCTGAAGATTTAGAGTTTTATAGTGAATTAGCAGCATTAACTTCTTCATATAACAGTTCGGAGAATGCCACATTATTTCAAGGTGTTTTAGAGCATTTAAACAAACAGAATCCCGATATTATTTGTGTTTTTAGACGTAAAAGAGGATTCTTTCAAAAGCTTTGGGAGCAAAACACCATTAAAAAAATAGATTTTGAAAGTCGTGTACCTCTTCTTGTTTTAAAAGGCGCTGAGTAAAAAATTAGATAAAAGAAATACTCGCAGCTACAACCGTTTGTAGTGCGGAAGGCATGGTGTTTCTTGTCCAAGGATGCGAACTATTAAAAACGTGGTTACAATTTTTTATAGGAAGTAATGTGCTTTCGGGTTTCCAGGCCTTTAATTGAAGTGCTTCTGTAAATTTCACGGAAGGATCATCTTCGCCATGAATAATTAAAAAAGGAATGGTTATTTTTTGGGTTGCCAATGCGATATTAAAGCGCTTTTCATTTGCTTTATAATCTAAATAAAACTGATAGTTATGTGGCATTTGTTGTTTGGTTCTACCATTTAAAACATACTTAACGCCATCTTTTTTCCATAGGTCTACATCTCCAGTGGTAGAAGTGCGTTTCCCAAAACCACTAACACTTGCCCAGGTAATTAGTTTGGTTATTCTAGAATCTTCAGATGCTTTAATTATGGAGATTCCGCCACCTCTGGAATGTCCAATTAAGGTAATATTCTTTATGTTTATTTGATTTCTGAATTCATTTTCTTCCGATAAAAGATGGTTTAACATGCTATCTACATCTTCCAGTTCTTTAGAATAATTATTTTCTCCAAAAGCGGCAAGGTCTGGAAAATCAATCGGATTTTCCATAGTTCCACCATTATGTGAAAAATTAAATTTCACAAAAAACAAATCGGCAGCACTACATGCTTGTGCTACTAAATCCCAACTTCCCCAATCTTTAAAACCTTTGTAACCATGACAGAAAATTACCAATGGTTTTTTGTTGTTGTTCGCTTTAAAAAAGGCATCCCAAAGTATTGGTTTTTTTGCATCTCTTTGTAGTATTCGGTTTTTATGAATCATCAGACTTCTTTTTCAATAAAATTAGTTTCTGGGTTACAGATTTCTATAATTAGTTTTTTGAGTTCGATTTCAAAATGCTGCATAGTTTCTTCCGTTATAAGTTGATTTTTAGCTCTTCCTTCTTTTACGGCAAATTTTAGAAATCCAGCACTTAAATTTTTAAAAGAAATAATACCAGCTTCCAATGGGAATGCTACTTTCTTTTCTTTCATCATCATATACGCATACATAAGAACTTGAAAACTTTTACTGTATTTTTTATAGTCGGTAGTTAGATCTTCCCAATTCGAAATTTCTACTTGGTTGGATAATACTTTTCCGGTTTTGTAATCTATAATTCGGGTGACACCATTGTAGGTATCTACACGATCTACTTTTCCTGTAAGGTTAACGGTAAAGTCTAATTCTGGGATGGTAATAGGTGTTCTGTTGTTGGCTTCTAAAGAGACTATTTTTATTTTGTTTCCTTGTTTTACATCCGCAATTTCTAAATGAATAAAATTAAGGACGTATCGTTTTGCAATTTCAAAAATGATGAGGTTTTTGCCGGTATTAATATCTCCTTCTTTGTATTCCTTTTCAAAGTGATGTGTAACCCTTTCGTTAATTTTCTCTTTTTGTTTTTCTAAGCCTTCTGCGGTTAGTAATGTTCCAACGAAATCTGTATATAAATCTTCTAAAGTATTATGTACAACCGTACCAAGAGTATTAAAAGCAACACTTTCTTCGACATCTTCTTGTTCTTTAATTCCTAAAACTTTTTGGTAATAGAAATCTATAGGATTCCTCATGTAGTTGGTTAGTGAAGAAGGTGAGAAGCCTCTTTCGGCAACTTCTTTTAACTTGTTTTGTATCGCCTCGGTTTTTTCAATTTCTAATAACTCGGTGAAGCATGCTTCTACTTTTGGAGTTACAATCTGATGCTTTATGATGTGATCTCCTTCTAGTTCTAATTGGGTAATAAACCTACTTTTTTCTCCTCCAGTTAATACGTCTGCTTCTGTGTTGTATAAAATGTATACGTTTTTAGCGCGTTGTAATAATCTATAAAAGTGGTAGGTGTAAACTGCATCTTTTTCTTTGTATGTTGGTAATTGGTTTTCTATTTTAACATCAAAAGGGATAAAAGAGTTGTTTGTTTTTCCGGAAGGAAGTACGCCTTCATTTACGGAAGCTATAATGACGGTTTCGAAATCTAGAACACGAGATTCTAACATTCCCATAACTTGTAATCCTTGTAAAGGTTCTCCTTGAAAATCTAGGGTTGCAGAACTTAAAAGCTCTTTATAAATGCCATGCAGTGTGTTTAAGTCTTTAATGTAACTGTAACTAGCATTAAGGGTAGTAAGTTCATTAAATAGCTCGTTAAAGCGGAATAAATATTCTAAAGACAGTTTATTTAATGGTTTGTTTAGGTCTAAGTTTTCTTTTATACATAGAATGAGGTTCGCACAGTTTTTAAGAATGTTTTCTACACTGTTTTCTTGGATAACAAATAACAAATCTAGGATTTCTGTGGATGTAACTGAAAGTTCTTTTAAACGATCTACCGTTAAGTACACTAAATTATTAGTTAGTATGGTTTGGGTGATTTTAGAAGCTACATCTACGTTGTTTGTATTGAGTAATGGTCTAATAAATTGATGCGAAATAATTGCGATAACATCTTTATAGTAAAAGGTCTTACTTGCTTTTTTGTGCACTTGAAAAATTTGCTCAAATAAAGACGCTAATGGTATGGATTGTAATGGAAAACCCATGGTAATGTTTAAGGCATCAATAGATTCTGGTAGTGCATTTAATGTTGGCGTTAGTAGGTTTTCGTCTGCAAGTACAACCGCTGTTTGTTGTAAGCTTGGATCTTTTTCTTTTAATTGTTTTAAAAGGGTACCTATGTATTTTGCTTGTCCGATGTTTTTAGGAATACCAACTACTTCTATATTTTTTTGTTGTGCGTAATTAGTAGTCTTCCAGTTGAAAGGATTCGTGGTGAAGTATTTCCAGTTTTTATGATGTTGTCTGGTAAATAGGCCTGCATCGTGAGATGGATTGTCAAAAAATTTCTGGTCAATATCCCAAAAAATTTCTGCCATTTCATTTTGTAGCAATTCTTGAATAATATTTTCTTCGGCATTATTTAAAGCATTAAAACCTAAAAAGATGTGTTGTTTTGTGGTGTTGCTTTGTATGTAGGATTCTAAGTTCTCTACAGCTTCTCTATAGATTAATCCTTGGTAGCCTGTTTTGTTTTGTAAAAGTGCTTCTGCAAATTTGGAATAGTAATCGTTTAGTTTATTCCAAAAAGAAAGATATTTTTTAATAAACTCGGATTTCGGTTCTTCTAAAGACCAATGTTTTAGATCTTGTATAGCACTTAAGTAGTTGAATATTTTTTCTTGAGGAATGAGATATCTATCTATTTCATTAAAATCCTGAAGCAGTATTTGAGCCCATTTGGAGAAAGAATCAAAGCCTTCTTGTTCGTCTTTTTTAGTTAATTCTAAATAGACTTTATAGAATACAAATAGAAGTTCTGTATTAGATGTTTTTTTTAATTGCGACAAATCTTCTACAAATTCCTCAATACTAATTATGGTAGGAGATAGAATGGTCTTATCGACTATTTGTGCAATTTGGTGTTTTAAAAATATACCAGCACGTTTGCTGGGTAGAATAAAGGTTAGTGAAGATAAATCTTTGTTCCTTTTTTGTAAATCTTGTAATACATCTAGAATGAATGTTGTCATTCTATAAAAATAAAAAACGCTTCGATATATCGAAGCGTTTTTATTAAATATTTAGATTGTTTTGTGAAACTTATTTTCTAAGTTTTACTTCAACACGTCTGTTATTTTTCTTTCCAGCTCTTGTAGCGTTAGAGTCGATTGGGTAATCTTCACCAAAACCAGCAGCAACTAATCTCTCTGCGTTAACTCCATTAGAGATTAAGTAATCTCTTACAGCGTTAGCTCTTCTTTCAGATAATAATTGATTAGAAGATTTAGGACCATCACTATCCGTATGTCCTTCTAACGTAAAGTTAGACTCAGGATATTCTTTTAAGATAGCAGTGATTGCTTGTAATACTGGGTACGTTTCTTGTTTGAAAGATGACTTAGCACTTGCAAATAAGATTGTTCTAGCATAGTTATTTAATGTTGCCATAACTTCAGCAGTAGGAGCAGCAATAACTTCTGGACAACCATTGTTTGCAGCTACACCAACTTCATTAGGACATTTATCATCTTTGTCTAATACACCATCACCATCAGTGTCTGCCCATGGGCAACCATTGTTAGCAGCAGGACCAGCTTCGCTAGGACATTTATCATCTGCATCAGCAACTCCGTCACCATCAGCATCAGGACAACCAGCTAAAGCTTTTAAACCAGCAACAGTAGGACATTTATCCTCGTTGTCAGCTACACCATCTCCGTCAGAATCAGGACATCCATTAAATTCAGCTAAACCAGCTTCATTAGGACAAGTATCTTTAGAATCTTCGATTCCATCACCATCAGCATCAGGACAACCGTTGAAAGCTTCTAAACCAGGAACTTCTGGACAAGCATCATCTTTGTCATATACACCGTCACCATCTGTATCTTTTCCACCAAACTTAACAGTTAAACCTGCAGAGTGTTGGAAATGTTTAGATAAGTAATCCTCGAAAGAATGTTTATAAGTAGATTGAACATTAAGACCAATGTTTTCTGTTAACCAGAAGTTTAATCCTAAAGAACCGTTTAAAGTACCAGCTCCGATTTCATCAATCCAAGTGTAACCACCACCTACACCTAAATAAGGCTCAATAGTTGTACAATTTAGTAAGTCTGCAAAGCTATATTTAACAGCTCCATCAAGACCATAATAAGACATTTCGCTAACCGTTACGCTAGGCTCACCTAATCTCTCACCAATTTTTTCAATTTTGTTGATTGATCCTGTTACTCCGATAGAAAACCCGTTATTAAGGTATTTAGATACACTAATAGTGGATAAAGATGGAAGGATGTTCCAGTGATCATCTACGTTCAAGAATTCATCAAAGTAATCTCCTTGAGGAGTATCTTCTCCTACTGGATAAAGATCGACTGCGTTTACCCCGAAACTAATTGCCCAAGGATTGTTTTCATCTTGTGCATACGTGCTGCTAAAACCTAATACAAGCAACATAGCGAACAATAATCTGCTAAGATTTTTCATATTCAATATTTTAATTTTTAAGTGTTAATTGATAAGCAAAAGTAAGTTGTTAAATATTATTAACAAAGACAAATATAAAAAAATATTTAAAAAAACGTTTAATATTATCTGTTTGTACTGAATTTAAATAATATCTAATGTTTTCCCAACTTTAATGAAGCTAGATATAGCCTTATCTAAATGCTCTTTTTCATGTGCTGCAGAAAGTTGTACTCTTATTCTTGCTTTTTCTTTTGGAACTACAGGAAAAAAGAACCCAATGACATAAATACCTTCATTAAGTAGCATATTTGCCATAGTTTGAGATAATTTTGCGTCGTATAACATTACTGGTACAATAGCAGAATCGCCATCTACAATGTCAAAACCAGCTTCTTTTATACCTTTTTTGAAGTAGTTTGTGTTCCATTCTAGCTTATCGCGTAACGAGGTATCGTTTTTAAGCATGTCAAAAACTTTTATCGATGCACCAACTATTGCTGGAGCTAAAGAGTTTGAAAATAAGTACGGTCTAGAACGTTGACGTAATATTTCAATAATTTCTTTTTTTGCGGTAGTATATCCTCCCATGGCGCCACCTAAAGCTTTACCTAAGGTTCCTGTAATGATATCTACTCTTCCTAAAACACCTTTTTCTTCTAAAGTTCCTATTCCTTTTGGTCCAATAAACCCTGTTGCATGGCATTCATCTATCATCACCATTGCATCATATTTGTCTGCTAAATCACAAATTTTATCTAATGGAGCTACCAAGCCATCCATAGAGAAAACACCATCTGTTACTATAATTTTATTTCTAGCACCATTTTTATTGGCATCTATTAGCTGTTGTTCTAAATCTGCCATGTCATTATTCGCATAACGATAGCGAGCGGCTTTACATAAACGTACACCATCTATAATAGAAGCATGATTTAGAGAATCGGAAATAATCGCATCTTCTTTCCCTAATAGAGGTTCAAAAACACCACCATTTGCATCAAAAGCTGCGGCATATAAAATGGTGTCTTCGGTACCATAAAAATCTGCTATTTTTTGCTCTAATTCTTTGTGAATGTCTTGTGTACCACAAATAAAGCGAACCGACGACATACCAAAACCATGTGTGTCCATAGTGTCTTTTGCTGCTTGAATTACTTCTGGATGTGACGATAAGCCTAAATAGTTATTCGCACAAAAGTTTAAAACAGTTTCTCCTGTATTTAAGGTAATTTCTGCTCCTTGCGGCGAAGTGATAATGCGCTCTTCTTTATAAAGGCCGTTATCTTTTATGTCTTGTATTTCCTGTTGTAGTTGTTGTTGTATATTTCCGTACATGTTTGTTTTTTTTTACAAATTTATAATGTTTTTTTGCGTTAGTGGTAGAAACGGCATCCTTTTTTATGGGAATGTATAACCGACTTTCGATTTTACCATGTTAGAAGGAAGACGAAGAAACCATAAAAAGGGAACTGACATAAAAAAGATATAGTGGATGACACGACGCTTTGCAGCTTTTGCGAAAAAGCGGAACGCCAGCATTAAAAGCGTACTATTTTAAGGTCTTCGTTGATATAAACTAAAATTTTATTAGTTACTTTATATGGCATTTCTTCAATTACGCGTTGGTAATTTTCTAATTGTAATTGGTGTTTTTTATTTATGGATCCGGTTTTGTAATCTATAATGGTTGCTTCGTTTTTTGTGTTTATAACAAATCTATCTGGTCTTATAATTTCGTGATTCGATATAATGTCACGTTCGTTATACACGGTATTTCCCTCTGCGAAATAAGCTTTAAGCTCTGGGTGTTCTACAATTTGGTTTACTATTTTTTCTAAGGCTATGGCTTGTTCTTTATTTATAATTGCGGATTCTTTAAAATGAGAAATGGCAAATGAAACGTCTTCTTTTGTTTTAATATGCGCCATAATGTTATGAATCAGATTTCCTTTTTCGATGGCTTCTTGTTGCGCTGTGTTCCATAAAAAACCAGAATTGGTAACAATTTTTATGTTGTGACTTTCTTTGGTTGTGGTTATAAACTCTTGTTGTTCTATAATTTTTTTATGCGTCGTTTTTTCTTTCGATGTTTTTTTTGAGGAACCAAAAGTGTACATGCTTTCATTCTCGTTGTACATTTGTGCCTGCGTTAAATAATTAATAAATAGGCCAGCATAGGTTTTTGGCTCTGCGAATTCTTTTGGAGAGATATCTCTTTTTGAAATAATAAAAAGTTGCTCTTTAGGTCTGGTTAACGCTACATATAATAAATTGATATTATCTAACTCTAGTTCTGCTTGATGCTTATTGTGGATTTGCAAACCAACGTCTCCGTAATTTTCAAATTCTTTACTATAGTTTAATAAGGTACTAGAAAAACCATGGAATTTCTCTGGATCTAGCGGAAACCATTCTTTTGCTTCTATTTCGCCATAAATATTTAAATCGGCATACGGGAAAATAACCACCGGAAATTCTAATCCTTTCGATTTATGAATGGTCATTATCTGTACTGCATTTTGTCCTTGCGGAGAAACGATACTTAGATTTCCTTTTTTATTGGTTGCATGTTCTAAAAAACCAGAAAGGCTTGAACCTTGTTTTTGCGCGTATTCTAAAACAAAGTCTAAATAATATTGCACGTAGGCATTGGATGTTGCTACAAGATTGAAATTTCTAACAATACTTTCTGCTAACTCATACAATGGTAATTGAAGTAATTGGTTTGGTGTGAGATAAATGTTGTAGTCTTCGAAACTTTTAAAGGTTTGAAAAAGCGATTGCTTTAAATGAGTGCTGAAAAAAGCGTGCTTGTCTTTTATTTGGAATTTTTCGGATAGATAATTTAACGCTTTGACCTTTATTTCTTCATTTTCAGATTGTACCAAAAGGGTTAACAGATGGTCTATAAATTGCACTTCTGGACTATTAAAAATAAGCATCGTTTCGGAAGACATAATCGGTACGCCTTCAGTGTTTAGATACTCTGCAATGGCAATACCTTCCTTTTTCTTGCGGACTAAAATGCAAATGTCTTGATAGGAAAAACCGTTGGTTTGACACGTTCGGATGGTTTCTAATACTTTCTGCGGAAAGATTTCATCTCTGTCTTCGTCTTTAAGGTCTAAAAAATCTAATTGAATATAGCCTTCACTTTCATTAAAGGTATTTTGATTGGAGCCTTCATGATATAAGTTGCTGTAATCGGTATTGCTGAAAAAAGTTTCGGCTAGATGTTTAAAAAAGTTATTATTAAAATGAATAATCTCTTTATAGCTTCGGTAGTTTGTTGGTAGATTGTCTACATGTTGCTCTACTTGAAAAGGATGTGCTTTTTTAGAGTATAAGTCTATAAACTGGTCTGCTTCTCCGCCGCGCCATCTATAAATAGCTTGTTTGGCATCACCAACTAGCATTGCGGTTCCTTGTTCTTGTTTTAAGTTGTGACCAGAAAGCGAATTATCTATTAACGGAATTAAATTTTGCCATTGTAATTTAGAAGTGTCTTGAAATTCGTCGATAAAATAATGTCTAAATTTTTCGCCTAATCGTTCATAAATAAAAGGCGTTGGTTGGTCTTTAATTTCTTTACTTATTAAGGTGTTAAATTCGGAGATTAATAATTTATTCTGATCTATTTTTATATTCGTTAACTCTTGGTTTATGGCGCTTAAAACCGATAAAGGTGTGATGTTTTTATAAAAGGCTTTTAAAAATTTATATTGAAAAATAAGCGTTTTCGTTGCCTCAAAATCGGTAATGAATCTTGGTTGTAAGCCATCAATAACAGCACCGAGTTCTGGAGTAAGCCTTTTTGGATACAGTGTTTCGTTATTAATTAAAGCAATTTGCCATTTGGGATCAAAACTTACGGCAAAGTTTTTATTCGCTAGTTTCTCAAAATGTTTGGGTAAATAACTGCTTGAAAAATCATTAAATTGCAAACCAGCTTCCTCTATGAATTGTAAAAGGTTTTGGCTAATTTCTAAAACTTCCGCTTCAATGCTTTTTGTGTTTTTTCTTATTTGCGCTTTAAGGACTTTAAAATCTTCAAGAGATTTATCCTTTAATTGTTCAATATGTGCGACATCATTTTCTTTAACTAAGAGTTTTGCAATCTTGTTAAAATCGAAAGAAATATCCCAACTTTTATCATCGTCTGCTTTTTCAATCGCAAAATCGACTAAAATTTTAGTCAGCTCTTTATTGGTTCCTGCTTTTGCAATTAAACTATCTACTGCTTCTTGTAAAAGGGAATCTTGATCTAATTCGACTTCAAAATTTAAAGGCAGTTTTAAATCGTGCGCAAAAGTTCTAATTATTTTATGGGTAAATCCATCAATAGTTGAAACGTCAAAAGCGGCATAATTATAAATAATACTGTTTAGTATTTTCTTGGACTTACTATGTAGTTTTTCAGGTTTTAATTGTAATTCTTCTAAAAGTGTAGAAAACATGCTGTTTGGGTTTTCTATAATTTCTTCTGAAGAAAACGCGGTAAGCATTTCTATAATGCGTTCTTTCATTTCACCAACCGCTTTATTGGTAAATGTAATAGCCAGAATGTTCTTGTATTGTTGCGTATTATTAGATTGTAATAAAATCTTTAAATACTCTTTTACTAATGTAAATGTTTTTCCGCTTCCAGCAGATGCATTGTAAATAGTGAAAGGATGTTGGCTAGTCATACGCTAAATTTTACACAAGATAGAGATTATCGATAATTTGATAACTATTTATTATTTTTAATTGAAGGCATTTATGCGTAAATTTGAATTAAATTAATAATAATCACTAAAAATAAATATTATGGCTTTCGAATTACCGAAATTAAAATATGCTTATGATGCTTTAGAGCCTAACATAGACGCTCGAACAATGGAGATTCACCACTCGAAACATCATAACGGTTATACAACAAAATTAAATGCTGCAATTGAAGGAACAGATTTAGCAGGAAAATCGATTGAAGATATTCTTGGTGGTCTAGACATGAATAATGGAGCAGTTAGAAATAATGGAGGAGGTTTTTATAACCACTCTTTATTCTGGGAAGTAATGAATCCAGAAGGAAAAGGACGTTTATCTGGAGATTTAAAAGATGCTATTGAAGCAGCTTATGGGTCTGTAGATGCTTTTAAAGATACTTTTAGTAAAGCGGCTGCAACACAGTTTGGTTCTGGATGGGCTTGGTTATGTGTACACAAAGGAGGAAAAGTAGAAGTTTGCTCTACACCAAATCAAGATAATCCATTAATGCCAGGAGTTACTTGTGGAGGAACGCCAATACTAGGATTAGATGTTTGGGAACATGCATACTACTTAAACTACCAAAACAGAAGACCTGATTATATTGAAGCTTTCTTTAATGTAATTAACTGGAATGAAGTAGAAAGACGTTATGCTGAAGCTAAATAAGCTTTAAAATAATACAAATGCCTATATATTATAGGTGTATATAAAAAAAGGTGAACTTACGTTCACCTTTTTTCGTCCCAAATCTACCATGAACTTAACCTACTTATGTTATGGAGATGTATGTATAACGTGAAATTGTTTTGAATATTATAAAATATTAAAAAAACATTTGGGTATAGAAAATGAAAAAAGGTGAACGAGAGTTCACCTTTTTTGCCCCAAATCTACCATAAACTTAACCTACTTATGTTATGGTCTAACAAATATAAGCTTGGTTTGGTTAAATAGTAGAACTTATTAGATAAACTACTAAAATATTAGTCTAAAGGAGGAATGCGTCTGTTTTAAAGGGAATTGTCGTGTAAAATGATGTGAAATGAAAAAAGGCGAACTTACGTTCACCTTTTTTGCCCCAAATCTACCATGAACTTAACCTACTTATGTTATGGTTCTACTAATGTAGTTTTATTTATTTTTCTAATAAAATCTTTTAGACGAAAAGCCTTTTTTATGGATTAAGCGTTTAAAAATTAGACAGATACGGAAAAACCGTAAGAAATTATGTTAGTATGCACGCTCTTCGTTTCCTTCATAGAAATTAATAAAAGCTCTATTTACAACTCTATTTCCTCCTGCTGTTGGATAATTTCCTGTAAAATACCAATCCCCTAAGTTTTTAGGACAAGCTTTATGTAAATTATCTACCGGTTGAAATATTATCTTTACCTCTGCTTTTACCGTTTCGTCGCTTAATAATTCGGAGATTTTATCGGAAATTTCATCATCTGTAAAATGATCATACAATTCTTTTACAAAGTTTTTTACCTCCGTATCTTTTAAATCTACTTGTTTTTTACATTTTTTATAGACTTCTTCAATCAAGTGATACTTGTTATTGTCCTCTAAAAGGGATAGCATTGCTTTAAACGCAATTAAGCCTTCAATTTTTGCCATATCAATTCCATAGCAATCTGGATAACGTATTTGTGGAGCAGAAGAAACAACAACTATTTTTTTAGGATGTAGTCGGTCCATCATTTTAATGATACTCTTCTTTAAAGTGGTCCCTCTTACAATACTATCATCTATAATAACTAGATTGTCTGTTGGTTTAATTACACCGTAAGTAACATCGTATACGTGCGCAACTAAATCATCTCTACTACTATCTTCTGTAATAAAGGTTCTTAGTTTAACATCTTTAATCGCTATTTTTTCAATTCTTGTTCTTTCCGATAAGATTTCAATAACACGTTCTTTAGAAAGTTTTCCGTCTCCATCTAAAATAGCTTGTGTTTTCTTTTGGTTTAGATGTTCATCAACAGCTTCTATCATTCCGAAAAAGGAAGTTTCCGCCGTATTTGGTATATAGGAAAAAACAGAGTTTTCTGTATCGTTATCAATAGCTTCTAAAACTTTAGGCATTAATAATTTACCAAGTTCTTTACGTTCTTGATAAATTTCTGCATCACTTCCTCTAGAGAAATAGATGCGTTCAAAAGAACATGCTTTTCTTTCTAAAGGCTTTAATATTTGTTGAATAGAAACTTCGCCAGATTTCTTTGTAATAATAGCGTGACCAGGTTCTAGTTCTTTAACGTCATCGAAATCTACATTAAATACTGTTTGTATTACTGGTCTTTCTGAAGCTACAACGACAACTTCATCATCTTGGTAGTAATAGGTTGGTCTAATTCCTGCAGGATCACGAAGTACAAAAGAATCTCCATGGCCTAAAAGTCCAGCCATTGCATAACCACCATCCCAGTTTTTTGCTGCTTTTCTTAAAATTTTTGCTACGTTTAAACGTTCTGCGATTAAAGGGGAGCATTCGTTTTTATTATAACCTTCTTTTTTAAGATTCTTGTATATTTTTGCAACAGCATCGTCTAAAAAGTGACCAATCTTTTCCATTATAGTAATGGTGTCTGTGTATTCTTTTGGATGTTGCCCTAAATCTAGTAGGTTTTTAAATAACTCTTTAACATTGGTCATATTAAAGTTACCAGCAAGAATAAGGTTTCTGTGCATCCAGTTATTTTGTCTTAAAAAAGGATGTACACTTTCTACGCTATTTTTACCAAAGGTACCATAACGAACATGACCCAAAAGAACTTCTCCTATGTACGGAATATTCTTTTTTTGTAATGCAACATCATCTTGGTATTCTGGATGCTCTGTAAGTTCTTTGTTTATTCGACCGTTTATTTGAGCAAAGATATCTTGAATAGGTTGCTGCGCAATAGAGCGAACTCTACTTATATATCGTTCTCCTGGTTTGGTATCTAATTTAATACTTGCAAAACCAGCACCATCTTGTCCACGATTGTGCTGCTTTTCCATTAGTAGATACATTTTGTTTACACCGTAAAACGCAGTACCATATTTCTCTTTGTAAAATTCTAATGGTTTTAAAAGTCTAATGTGTGCTATTCCACATTCATGTTTTAAAGCATCGCTCATTTTTAGTTGTGTGTTTGTTGTTTCTTATTTGTGTTGTCGCCTTTTACATTGTTTCATAACAAATTATGAAACTTTGATTTTGCGAAAAAAAAACGCGCTCCATTTTGAGCGCGTTTATATTTAGTTTATTTCGATATCAAATTGTGTTAAATCTTTGAACTGTTGCAAGCGCTCGTAGATTTCTTTGTCTGTTAAAGTTAGCATGCGTTCTGTTCCAAATTTTTCTACACAAAA
>JAGPUY010000347.1 GCA_018067265.1 Oceanihabitans sp.
TAGTTTAAGTCTTAACTGGGCATATTTAATTTCGCCACAAAAAATACTGTATCTATCGGTAAACAACGCACTAGGTTTTAAAAATGTAAACGGGTATCAATTTGCAAATACACCAGACAGCAATGGCAATTTTGCAAGTAGAAGTTTACGTCCTGCAACCGATCAATTCTTTTTTGTTGGTTTCTTCTGGACCATCAGCGAAAAGGGAACCGATAATCAATTGGATAATTTGTAAACCGACGGTCTATCCTAAAATTACAACAGTTCAGTAGAACCCTTTTTTAAAACAAGTAGATTCCATAGATATTTGTACAACAATAAAAAAACAAACTAAAAAATGAAACATCTAATCCTCATCGTAACTTTATTAATCACAAGTATCGTTGCTACAGCACAAACCAAATACGAACAAGGCATGCATAAAGCATTAGACCTTTGGAAAACGAATCCTATAGAAGCTTCGCAACTTTTTGAACGCATCGCAAAAGCAGAACCAGAGAATTGGTTGCCTCCTTATTATGCAGCGGAAACTTTAATTTTAGATGGCTTTAGTAAAATGCAAAATGCTGATGCTTTAAAAGCACAACTAGATCAAGCACAAGGCTTTTTAAATGATGCCACAGCAATCTCTAAAGACAATCCAGAAATTATGGTAATGCAAGCCATATTGTACACGGTTTATGTGGCAAGTGATGGCGCAATGTATGGTATGATGTATTCGGGTAAAGTAATGGCTTTATATGCGCAAGCAGAAAAATTAGCACCAAACAACCCAAGAGTCGTTTTAAACAAAGCAGATTGGAATATTGGTGGCGCACGTTACTTTGGGCAAGACACCAAACCATTTTGTAAAGAAGTAGAAAGAGCTTTAGAACTTTTTGCTACCTTTAAACCAGAAACAGAATTTCATCCCAATTGGGGAAGAGAACGCGCCCAAGAAATAATAGCAAGCTGTAAATAAGATTTTAAAATAGATACCAAGCCTTATGAATGATTACATAAAAAATATACTAATCACCTTTGCCATTGGTTGTATCGTATTTGTAATTGGTAATGCATTATATAAGGGATTTGCGTTTGGTAGTGCAAGCGCATTGTTTATCAATTTTAGCTTTTACCAACTATATGCATTTGTATTGGGGTATTCTAATATGTACTATTTTAGTTATTTAGAAAAAAGAACTTGGGAAACTAAAAATGGTATAAGTATACGAAGACTGATAATAGGAATTGTAGGTTCTATAATAATAACACTTATTGGTTTATTTATATTACGAGTACTTACCGCTCTGGTTTATGATGGGACTACTTTTGAAGCTTTTATAGCTAAAGAAAGTTGGAGGAATTACTCTTTTGGTATCTGGATTACACTTTCTATCGTAATTACATTTCATGCCTTTTATTTTTTCAATAAACTGCAACAAAATAAAATAAAGGAACAAAAGGTAATTGCAGGAACAGCAAGTGCAAAGTTTGATGCTTTAAAAAATCAGTTAGACCCACATTTTCTATTTAATAGTTTGAATGTATTAACGAGTTTAATTGAAGAAAATCCAGATAACGCACAAAAGTTTACCACATCGCTTTCTAAAGTATATCGTTATGTTTTAGAGCAGAAAAATAAAGATTTAGTTTCTGTAGATGAAGAATTAGCTTTTGCAAAAACCTATATGTCACTTTTAAAAATGCGATTCGAAGATAGTATTGTTTTTGAAATCCCAGAACAGGCTACCAATCCGGAAAGTAAAGTAGTGCCATTATCCTTACAGCTGTTATTAGAAAACGCAGTAAAGCATAATATAGTGACTTCTAGTAAACCATTACACATAAAAATATATGAAGAAAATGGAAATCTAATCGTAGAAAATAATTTGCAAATCAAGCAAATAGTAAAAAAGAGTAGTGGCGTTGGTTTGAGTAATATTACCCAACGTTACCAATTATTAACGACCAAAAAAGTACACATCAATCAAGAAGCAAACCGTTTTGCAGTTGCAATACCAATGCTAACCAAACAAATCACAAGTATGGAACGTATAAACACAAATACCAAAGAAGACGCTTATTATAGAGCAAAAAAACGCGTAGAAGAAATCAAAGGCTTTTATGGCAACCTAACTTCCTATTGCCTAGTTATCCCATTTCTAATATTTATAAACTATTCTACTTCATGGAATTTTCAATGGTTTTGGTTTCCAATGTTTGGTTGGGGAATGGGAGTTGTAATTCACGGATTTACGGTTTTTGGTTATGGTAAAACATGGGAAGAGCGTAAAATAAACGAGATTTTAGAAAAAGAAGAACAACAAAATAAATGGCGATAATTATGGATTCAAAACCTTTTAATAACGAACGTATAGAACGCGCAAGAAAGCAAGTCAAAAGAATTAAAGGCTTTTATACGCACTTACTGATTTATAGTATCGTAAATCTGATCTTTGTATTTATAAATATTCAAAATTTAGATCCTGGCGAAAGTTATTTTCAATTGCGTAATTTTATAACTCTCGGCACTTGGGGAATCGCAATAATTATACATGCGCTTTCTGTTTTTTTACCGCACTTTGCTTTTGGAAGTGCATGGGAACAACGTAAGATTAAAGAGTATATGGAGAAGGAAGAAAAACACCAACAATGGGATTAAAAAATAAAACCATGAACTATAAAAACGATTTAGAATCCAACAACAAAAACGCATATAGTAGCCAAGAAGCTTATGATAATGCTAAAAAGCGTGTCGGTCAATTAAAAGGATTTTACTGGCATTTACTTTCGTATATTGTAATTAATATAGTGATTCTAATTATGATTTCAAGAAGTGTAGATAGTGAACATTTTTGGACATTTAATGTGTTTTCTACCGTGTTTTATTGGGGAATTGGTATCTTTTTTCATTTTATGGGCGTTTTTGGTAAAAATGTTTTTTTAAGTAAAAACTGGGAAGATAAAAAAGTGCAAGAATATATAGAAAAAGAAGAAAAACAAAACTGGGAATAATTTTTTGGGCGTTACCCTTTTTCGCTAAAAAGCTGCAAAGGGTCGCGCTTTCCACTTCAATCTTTTTATGTTGTCTTTCCTGCTTAAACAGTAAAAACAACATAAAAAGGATAACGTTTCAATCGCTAACGCAAATACAAGTATGACCACAATAATTATAGAAGACGAGAAACCATCTGCAAGACGTTTACAGCGTATGCTGGATACTTTAGATTTAAAAGCAGAAACCATGTTGCATTCTGTGGAAGAATCGATTGCTTGGTTTCAAAATAATGCGCATCCAGATCTTATTTTTTTAGATATTCAGTTAAGTGACGGATTATCCTTCGAGATTTTTGAAAGTATCGATATTCAATCTGCAGTAATCTTCACTACTGCTTACGATGAATATGCGTTGCAAGCCTTCAAATTAAATAGCATTGATTATTTATTAAAACCTATTGACGATGAAGATTTAGCCAAAGCAGTTGCCAAGTACAAAACGCGAATCCCAAAACAACAAAAGGTTACTTTAGATTTTGATGATATTAAAAAACTATTAGTGAATCCTATAGAACGAGAATACAAGAAAAGATTTTCGGTTAAAGTAGGGCAGCATTTAAAACTCATTAATATAGAGGATATCGAGTGTTTCTACAGTGAAAACAAAGGCACGTATTTATACACCAAAGAAGGAAGAAACTATTTACTAGATACCACTTTAGAGCAATTGGAAAACGAATTAGAACCACAGCAATTTTTCCGAATAAACAGAAAATTATTTGTAAACATTCACGCAATAAAAGATATGGTAAGTTATACCAATTCGCGTTTACAGATAAAATTAAATTCCTTTAACGAACAAGAAGTAATCGTTGCAAGAGAACGCGTTAAGGATTTTAAAAATTGGTTAGAGTAGGTTTAGTCTTCTTCAATTCTATTATCATCAAAAGCACTAGGTAATAATTTAGGAATAAACTTAATTACTAAAGGTAGTAATAATGCGCCACCAGGAAGTATAAAAATAGCCAAACTAGGTATCGATTTAAAGATGTCTAATAATTGACTTTGTACTTTTTTTTGTTCTTCTTCGCTTAAATCTCTAACCGTAGATTGAGAGATTAGCATCACTAATTCTTTGCTTTCCCCTAATTCTTTATACAAGCGCTTACTATTTCTAGAAATAAGCTTGCTTACCATTTTACTGGAATTATCGTAAAAAGTTTTTACAATATTTTTAGAGCCAAGTAATAAAATCTGATCTTTATAGGTGTTAAAAAATTGAGAAATAGAGGCTTTCGCTTCGTTAACGGTGTTCTGTTCTAATTGTAGATCTATTCCTAACTGATTTAAAAAAGCATGTTCTGTAGTATCAATAGATGCATCGGTCCAAGTAGCCATGCAAGCCATATCGATAATATATTGCGTTTCAAATTCGCTATTAATAAAGGATATTGCTTCACTATAGGTAATATTATATTTCTTTTGATAGCGTAGCGATTGTTCAAATAGCTTAATTAAACTAGTATCATACTCGCTCTTGGTTTGTTTCGCATTTAAAACACATAAAACAATAGTTTCTAGTGAAGACTCTAAATTCTTAATATAGTTTATGGTTATTGTTTTATTCTTGAGATAATACTTGTAGGCAAGTACATCTATGTATAGTAGCGCATTAGTAATAAAATAATTAAAGCTCTTAGTGATGAGGTTGTCATCAATTAAAACACGCTTATGAATTATTTTTTCTAACAGTCCTGCCGACTTTTTCTCTCCTAGAAGTTCTTTAAAGTAAGAGGTTTTATATTCTTCAATTTGGGTATAGAATTCTATAATGCTATCGATGAAGTTTTCAGAGCTATCTAGCTTTTTATGTGAAAAATATAGGGCTAAGAAAAGGTTGGTCTTACAAATCTCTTCATTTGTGAAATCTTTTTTATCAAATAAATTTTCAACTATATTAACGTTATTTCCGTAGATAAACCCACTTTCTCTTAATGCTAAATAAAATGCAGTATTAGATGCTTCTTCTAGAGTATTATTGACTTCTATCGTTTTTAATAGTTTGTTTATCCAGCCATTTGCCGATGGATTCATGGTCTTCATATTAGGTTGGTGTAAAGATAATTTTTTCTGCTTAACAAAAACTATTTAAACTTTTTTAAAACCGACTTTACTTTTTTTGCGTAGGTATGGTTGAGAGTCAAAAATTAATTAACAAAAAACCTCATTTATTATGAAAAACACTAAAAGTTTTCACGAACACACAAACAATTTTAATGACGTGAGTAAAAAAACAAAAACTATTTTAGGAATTGGAGCTTTAGCAATAGCTGGTTTCTTTATGGTAGCAGCAGATCACATTGATGCTCCTGCAGTTGCAAGTGGTACAGCAGATATCACAGATTTCTACGCCTTTCAAGCGCAAGACCCAAATAATGTGGTGTTTGTCGCAAATGTACAAGGGCTATTAAGTCCTAGTGCAACTGCTTCAGCAGCATTTGATGAAAATGTATTAATAGAGTTTAACATGGACACAACAGGTGATAATGTAGAAGACCTCGTAATACAAGCAATACCAAGAGATGGTAAAATGTATTTCTTTGGTCCAACGGCACCAGGAAGTACAGGTTTAAATAGTTCTGTAGAAACCATGGGAACACAATCTTCTGTACAAGTTTCACTTTATGATGCGACTCCAATTATTGCAACCAACGAAGGGATGACCTTTTTTGCTGGTCCTCGTGATGATCCTTTCTTTATGGACTTTGCGCAGTATGGTGAAATCATTGCAGGAAACGCAACTAGCTTTAATTCGCCAGGTTCAGACACATTTGCAGGAACGAATGTAATGTCTATTGTAGTAGAAGTACCAAAACAATTAATTGGTGGTTCTGGAATTATCAATACTTGGGTAGAAGCAAAAATAAAACAATAACAACTAACTTATTTTAAAACGTACAATTATGAAAAATTCAAAGAATTTTCACGAATACTTAATCAATAAAAGTAGCATGAGTAAAAATATAAAATTAATACTAAGCGCAATTTTAATCTCAGCCTTTGCTTTTAATTGCTCTAGTGATGATGATAATGCCAGTGGCGAAATGACAACAACAGAAACAGATTTCTCTGGAACGTATGCACAACAAGATCAAATGGGTAGACCAGCAGTGAATACTGTATTTGTTGGTGCAGCTAGTAAAAATACATTTAATGTAACTACACCTTCAAATCAAGGTGCCGTTTTTCAATCTATGTTTCAAACAAATTTAGAAGCTTTAAGTCCTGCTTTTGCTAATCCAGGAGATAGGAATGCTTTAATGCAAACTTCTGCAGAGTTTACAGGATTATTAGCTACAGATGTACTTAATCTTTCTTTAGATGGAGAAACTACTTTTTTTAATCCAGTATCTGGAGCATTGTTAACCGGAAGAAATTTAACCGATGATGTGATAACAGTAGAATTATTATTAATATTTGGAGGGGAAGACTTTACAGAAAACCCGCAATTATCTAATGATAATGTAGATGCTAACGATAAACCTTTTTCTGCCTCATTTCCTTACCTAGCTTCTGCTTGGTAAAATATACAATAGCATTAGAGTGTGTATAGCGCACTCTAATGTTTTTTTTAACTACCACACGACCTACAAGTACAACCAACAAAACAACAAAGATGAACACAGCAAATTATAAACTACTATTTATTTTATTACTAGTCTTAACAAGCTGTAATAAAAAGAATAACCAAATAACGAGTGTAAACGATTACAGCGTATATCTAGAATTAACAGAGAGCGAGACATTGCAGACTATTCAAGG
>JAGPUY010000361.1 GCA_018067265.1 Oceanihabitans sp.
CAAATCCAAAGACTATTATTTAGCAGGATATCAATTTGACCGTTTTGCTTTGACATATCCTAAAAGTGAAAAAGCTGAAGAAGCAGAATTTCTTTCCGCTAAAAGTAGTTATATGTTATCTCCAGCATACACTAAAGAGCAACACGCAACTAAAGATGCTATAGAGAAGTTTCAACTATTTATTAACTCGTATCCGGATTCTGAATTTATTGTAGAAGCAAATACACTAGTGCATGAGTTAGATGGTAAATTAGAACAGAAATCTTTTGACATTGCATATCAGTACTACAAAACAGTGGGATATACTAGAGACTATAATGCAGCAATTAAAGCTTTCGATAATTTTATATTTGAGTTTCCTGGATCTAAACTTCGTGAAACAGCTTTGTTTTACAGATTAGATTCTGCTTACCAATTGGCTATTAATAGTGTGGAAATAAAAAAGGAAGAAAGACTAGTAAAAGCAAAAACATATTACCTTTCTTTTGTAAACAAATATGCGAATTCAGAGCATATTAAGGATACAAAAGATATGTTAGAAAATTTAGAAGACGAATTAAAAAAATACAGTACTAAAAGTTAATATACTATGGATTTAAAGAAGATTGATGCACCTACAAGTACAACAACGTACAATAGAAATGCAATAGATGAAGCTACGGGAAACATCTACGAATCTATTTCAATTATCTCTAAAAGAGCAGAGCAAATAAATTCTGAAATTAAAAAGGAATTAATTGAAAAATTAGAAGAGTTTGCAACATATAATGATAGCTTAGAGGAAATCTTTGAAAACAAAGAGCAAATTGAAGTGTCTAAGTTCTATGAGAGATTACCAAAACCACACGCTTTAGCAGTTAAAGAATGGTTAGATAATAAGATTTACCATAGAAATACAGAAGAAGACAACCAGTAAAAAAAGAAGATGTCTATACTAAGCGGCAAAAACATACTTTTAGGCATAACTGCGGGTATTGCTGCTTACAAAACAGCATCACTAGTTAGGTTATTTATTAAAGCTGGAGCAAACGTAAAAGTTGTTATGACTCCAGCTAGTAAAGACTTTATCACGCCGTTAACCTTATCTACACTTTCTAAAAACCCAGTATATACTTCTTTTACAAATGAAGAAGAGGATAATGGTATTTGGAATAATCACGTAGAACTTGGTCTTTGGGCAGATTATTTTATAGTAGCACCGGCTACAGCAAATACCATGTCTAAAATGGCAAATGGTGTTTGTGATAATCTACTTTTAGCAACATATCTTTCGGCTAAATGTCCGGTTTATTTTGCGCCTGCAATGGATCTAGATATGTATAAGCATGCATCTACATTAGCATCCTTTAAAAAATTAAAATCTTTTAATAATATAATCATTCCTGCTACAAGTGGAGAACTTGCGAGTGGTTTGGTTGGCGAAGGTCGAATGGCAGAGCCAGAAGATATTGTTTCCTTTTTAGAAAAGGATATTTTAAATAAACTTCCGCTTCGCGATAAAAAAGTACTAATTACAGCAGGACCAACATACGAAGCTATAGATCCGGTTCGTTTTATTGGTAATCATTCCTCTGGTAAAATGGGATTTGAGTTAGCAAAAGCAGCAGCTAATTTAGGCGCTCAAGTAATATTAATTACTGGACCAACACACCAAAAAGTAACACATAGCTTAATACAAGTAGTTTCTGTAGTTAGCGCACAAGACATGTATGACGCGGCACATCAGTATTTTAAAACCGTGGATATTGCAATACTTTCTGCTGCTGTTGCAGATTACAAGCCTAAAAAAGTGGCAACTCAGAAAATAAAAAAGAAGGATACTACGTTAACCTTAGAGTTAGAAAAAACAAAAGACATATTAGCATCTTTGGGTGCGATAAAACAAAAACAATTTCTTGTAGGCTTTGCATTAGAGACTAATAATGAACTTGAAAATGCAAAAGGAAAACTAAAAAAGAAGAATTTAAACTTAATTGTATTAAATTCGTTAAATGATAAAGGAGCTGGTTTTAAAAAAGAAACCAACAAGGTAACGCTGATAGATGTCGATGAGAATATTACAGAATATGCTCTTAAATCTAAAACAGAAGTAGCAATAGATATTTTTAACCAAATTATAAAACAAATACATGCGTAACATACTATTGGGTCTTATAATGTGTATTAGTTTTGCAGGGTTTTCTCAAGAATTAAACTGCAACGTAGTAGTAAATGCACAACTAACAGGTAATGAAAATTTGCAAATTTTTAAAACCTTAGAGAAACAACTTAATGAGTTTGTTAATAAGACAGAGTGGACTAAGAAAAAATTTGGACCACAAGAACTTATAGAATGTAGTATGGTTATTAATGTTACTGGGCAGAGTAGCGATTTATTTACCGCATCCATACAAGTCCAATCTGCAAGACCGGTTTACGGATCTACCTATACAACTCCCGTTTATAATATAAATGACAAAGACTTTTCTTTTAGATATTTAGAATTTCAAAACCTGATATACAATGAAAATCAGTTCGAATCTAATCTAGTTTCGGTGCTCGCATTTCATATTCAAATGATATTAGGTTTAGATGCAGACACTTTTAAATTAAGAGGCGGAGATGAATACTTTAAACAAGCGCAAAACATTGTGAGTTTCTCCCAACAAGAAAGTTTTAAAGGATGGAAATTAGAAGACGGTTTACAAAGTAGATTTGTTTTAATAGATAATATTTTATCACCAACATATAAAGATTACAGAGAAGTTTTATATGATTACCATAGAAAAGGATTAGATGCTATGAGTGAAAATGATAAAACGGCTAAAATGGAAATTGCAAATGCAGTTATTAAAATGGATGGGGTACACAGACAAAGACCAAACTCCTTTGTTTCCCGTACTTTCTTTGATGCAAAAGCAGACGAAATTGAACAAATTTTTTCTGGTGGACCAAACGTAGATATTAGTCAGTTAATGGGAATACTAAACAAAGTAGCGCCAATGCATTCTAGTAAATGGCGAAACATTAAGTTTTGATTTTCTGATTAACGAAGTGTCACACTGCGCTTATCGAAGTGTTTTCAAAATAAAGAAAGAATACTGTTTTTTTATAAATTCTCAACTAAAACATGCTAAGATCACTCTCTATAAAAAACTACGCCTTAATAGATGAACTTCTGGTTAGTTTTGACCAAGGATTTACTATAATTACAGGGGAAACAGGAGCAGGAAAATCGATTCTGTTAGGCGGGCTATCTTTAATTTTAGGGAAACGGGCGGACTTAAGTAGTTTAAAAAATAAGGGGCAAAAATGTATTATTGAAGCCGTTTTTAATATTGAAAACTACCAATTAGAAAATCTATTTAAAAAGGAAGATCTAGATTTTGAAAGCCAAACCATTATTAGACGAGAAATACTTCCTTCGGGGAAATCTAGAGCATTTGTAAATGACACACCAGTTAATTTAAACAGTTTGCAATTGTTGGGTAAACATTTAATAGATGTACACTCCCAAAACCAAACCATGCAATTGGTCGATGATGATTTTCAGTTTCAAATAATTGATGCCTTAGCAAACAATAAAGTCCATTTAGAAAAGTATCAAACCGAATTAAATGGCTTTAAAAAGGTAAAGAAAGAACTAAAAGAACTGCATCATCTGCAAGCCGAAGCTTTAAAAGAACAAGACTATAATATCTTTTTGTTAAAAGAATTAACCGAAGCTAATTTGGTAGATGGGGAATTAGAAACCTTAGAAGAAGAATACGAAACCTTGAATAACATGGAAGAGATTCAAGAAAAACTAACGCATTCTCACCAGTTACTGCAAGAAGAGGATCTAGGTATTCTTAATATGCTAACGCAATTAAAAAATACACTACAAAAGCTATCTACATATTCAAGCACCTATGAAAACTTGTACACAAGAGTACATAGTAGTCTTATTGATTTAGACGATACTTTTGCTGA
>JAGPUY010000363.1 GCA_018067265.1 Oceanihabitans sp.
AGCGTATCTAAATCAAATAATCGGAGGAATTCAAGAATTAAGTGCAACCATAAAAAAGCAATTCCGAAAAAAGATAAGAATTGTAGCTTTTAAAGATTATTTTGAAACCGATAGCATTCATGAAAATCATGCTTTTTTCAAAAAAGAGAATCTGTATAAAGTGCAAGTACAACCCAATATGTTATTTGCTATTCCACAAGAATGGCATACCAAAGAAGATTACATCACTGCTTTCACTAAAAAATATAGAGATCGTTTTAAGAGAGCTAGAAAGAAAGGAGCAGCTCTAGAACTTGTAGAACTAGATTTAGAAGGCATAAACAAAAATGCTAATGCACTTTTCGATTTATATGAGTGTGTATCAGATAATGCAGGAATAAACTCCTTTAAACTAGCTAAAAATCATTTTTACAGCTTAAAAGAACATGTAACAGAAGACTTTAAAATCTTTGGCTACTTTTTAAATAAGGAACTTGTTGGTTTTTATTCTTTGATAATAAATAACAAGAAGCTGGAAACCTATTTTCTTGGATATAATCCAGAGGTACAGCACGAGTATCAAATGTATTTAAACATGTTATATGACATGGCTAATTTTGGTATAGAAAATAAAAAGGAAACCATTGTTTTTGCTAGAACAGCAATGGAAATTAAAAGCTCTATTGGTGCCAAACCATATCCTATGTATTTGTATTTAAAGCACACCAATAGTATTATTAACAACACCGTTTTAAAGCTAATAGTAAAGTATATGAATCCCATTAGAGAATGGCAAGAACGGCATCCGTTTAAATAAAAAAACCTCAAAGTATCCCTTTGAGGTTTTTATAAGAATATGAAAAGGGTTATTTAATCTCCTTCTTTTTTGCTTCTTTCATTGCTTCACCAATTTGATTACTCGCAGTAAAACTGGCAACCATATCATTCAACATTTGACTTCCTGCTTGTGGCGAATTTGGCATTAATATTAAATTACTATTGGTATGTTGCCCAATAGCTTGTAAAGTATCATAATGCTGAGTAACTACAATTAAAGCAGATGCTTCTTGGCTGTTAATGCCAACCTTATTAAGTACTTCTACAGATTCTTCTAAACCTCTAGCGATTTCACGACGTTGATCTGCAATACCTTGTCCTTGTAAACGTTTGCTTTCTGCTTCGGCTTTTGCTTTTTCAACAATTAAAATACGTTGTGCATCTCCTTCATATTGTGCAGCAGTTTTTTCTCTATCTGCAGCATTAATTCGGTTCATGGCTATTTTTACTTGTGGATCTGGATCAATATCAGTTACTAATGTTCTAATAATATCGAAACCATAATCTATCATAGCATCATTTAATTCTGCTTTTACAGCTAATGCAATATTATCTTTTTTAACAAAAACGTCGTCTAACTTCATTTTTGGTACTTCTGCACGCACCACATCAAACACATAACTTGTAATTTGATCATGCGGATAATCTAATTTATAAAAAGCATCATACACTTTTTCAGTAACTACTTTATATTGGACAGACACTTTTAATTTAACAAAAACATCATCTAAAGTTTTGGTTTCAATAATAACATCTAATTGCTGAATTTTTAAACTTAAACGACCTGCAATTTTATCCATTAAAGGAATTTTCATGTGTAATCCAGATGGACTTATTTTATGAAATTTACCAAAGCGTTCAATAATTGCGGAGGTTTGTTGTTTTACTACAAAGAAGGCGGAAATCAGTATGATTAATCCGAAAAAAATAATAGGTATAAAAAGAAAATTTCCCATAATATGATTTTTAAATGGTTAAAATAATAATACTTTAAAATTAAGCTATATTTGTCCAAACCACACATACATTTATGAAATTTAAACAGTATATCTTATTAGTAGCCTTTTCGATAGGTTTTGTTACAATAAATTTTGCCCAACATAGAAGAGTGCCTATAAAAAATGGTTTAGGAATTCAAGGAGGACTTACACAATTTGATATTATTACCGATAATTTTGACGTCCAAAAAGGAAACGGTTGGATTGGTGGAGGATCTGCAACGGTAGATTTACCACATAAGTTTTATAACATGAGTTATAGTATTCAGCTTTCTGAAAACACAGTTGGTATTGCTGCACGTCCTATTCCTTTAATTACTTCCGAAGAATATATAGATTATAAACTTTTTACGGCTCAAATTACTTTACAAGCACATATTAAAATTGTGGAGAGTTTTTTAACGCTAGACGTTGGACCAATGTTACAATACAATAGCGAGTTAGAGTTGAAAGATGATAAATACGAAAATTATTTTATTAGTAATTACAACAATCTTCTAGCAAATGAAATCAGTGATATTTCAAAGTTTAATGTAGATGGCGCTATTGGTTTATCTGCCGGAATTAGCCATTTTAGACTAAAAGCACAATATATTTATGGTTTTACAAATATGTTTGGAAAGCTAAATAATAACAATTTAGATACTAGCGGAAGCAGTGAAAGTAAGTTTAAAGGAAACCAATCTATGCTGGCCTTTACACTGATGATTACTTTTTAAAAACACACTTATATCCCCATCTTAAAATAGAAAAGCGAGCCGTTAAGCTCGCTTTTTTTGTTTTGTATGTAAGTAAATATTTAAATAGTATTTGCTAAATTTTCTATTCTTTCTACCGTTTGGTTTTTACCAATCATATACATAATATCAAAAACTTCTGGACCTTGTAATGCACCAACTAACGCTAAACGCAAAGGCATCATTACTTTTCCAAAACCAATTTCTTTATTGGTAATCCAAGTTTTAATAGTAGTGCTAAGGTTTTCTATTTCAAAGTCTTCTATCGTATTTATCAACATAGAAAGTTCGCTCATTAATTCACGAGTATCTTCTTTCATTGCTTTTTTATAGGCTTTATCATCGTAGCTTTTTGGAGCTTGAAAAAAGAACGCACTTAAATCCCAAAAGTCACTTATAAAAGTAGCTCGTTCTTTAATTAAACCAACAACCATTGCAATATAATTCACGTCGATGTCTTTTAATTCTTCGTGTTTTTGTTGAAAAGCTAAAGCTAAATCCTCATTATCTTGCTCTTGCATATAATGGTGATTAAACCATTTTATTTTATCTGGATCAAATCGTGCTCCAGATTTATTTACGCGATCTAAATCGAAAGCAGCAATTAATTCTTCCAGATTAAAAATTTCTTGTTCTGTTCCTGGATTCCATCCTAAAAAGGCAAGAAAGTTCACCATGGCATCTGCAAAATAACCATCTTCTTTATAGCCTCTAGAAATTTCTCCTTCTGGAGATTTCCATTCTAATGGAAATACCGGAAAGCCTAATTTATCCCCATCGCGTTTACTTAATTTTCCTTTTCCTGTTGGTTTTAAAATAAGCGGTAAGTGAGCAAATTCAGGAGATTCCCATCCAAACGCTTTGTATAATTGGTAGTGTAATGCTAAACTTGGTAACCATTCTTCACCACGAATTACATGTGTAATTTCCATTAAATGGTCATCTACAATATTCGCTAAATGATAGGTTGGCATACCATCACTTTTAAACAAAACCTTATCATCCAAAACATTGGTGTCGATACTAATGTTTCCTCTAATAATATCGGTAAGTTGTAACGTTTCGTCTTGTGGGGATTTAAAACGAATTACATAATCCTCTCCAGCGTCTAATTTTACTTGTGTTTCTTCCGCGCTAAGCGATAAAGAGTTACTAAGTTGTAAACGATTATGCCAATTGTATATAAAAGTTTGCTTGTTTGCTTCGTGTTCTTTTCTTGCAGCATCTAACGCTTCCGAAGTATCAAAAGCATAATAGGCATTGCCAGAAGCAATTAGTTGTTCTGCGTATTGTTTGTATAAATGTTTACGCTCACTTTGTCGGTATGGTCCAAATTTTTCATTTTTTCCTGGTCCTTCATCAAAAGGGATATTACACCAATTTAAAGCATCTATAATATATTTTTCTGCGCCTTCTACATAACGATTTTGGTCGGTATCTTCAATACGTAACACAAAAGTTCCATTGTGTTTTTTAGCAAATAAATAGTTGAATAAAGCAGTACGAACTCCTCCAATATGTAAAGGTCCTGTCGGACTTGGTGCAAAACGCACTCTAACGTTTTTGGTCATTGTGAATATAAAAATCAATTAAAACTGTAATCCTGAAGGTATTTCAGGAACTGAAGTGCAAAGATACAATTAACACATTATTATAAATACTCTTTAAAATAAAATTGTAGTTTAGTAGATTAAGCTAGTCTATCTTTGCTTTTACAATGATAAATCGATAAAAATGGCTTCTTACAAAGGCTGAAATCTATAGTAATATATTGAGCAACTTTAAAAACATACAAGCAAAACTTGAGGCATTTATTAGAAAATACTACACTAATGAGTTAATTAAAGGTGCCATTCTATTTTTTAGTATTGGTTTATTATACTTTTTGGTGACCTTACTTATTGAGCATTTTTTATGGTTAAGTTCCATAGGAAGAACTTTTTTGTTTTGGCTTTTCGTTGTTGTGGAATTGGTATTGTTTGCTAAATTTATTGCGGTTCCATTAGCCAAGTTATTCAAACTTCAAAAAGGAATAGACTATGAAGATGCTTCCAAAATTATTGGTACGCATTTTCCAGAAGTAAATGATAAATTACTAAATGTACTTCAGTTAAAGCAAACTACAGATCAGTCTGAATTACTGCTAGCAAGCATCGAACAAAAATCGGAAACACTACAACCAATTCCGTTTAAGCTTGCGGTAAATTTTAAAAAGAACATTAAGTATTTAAAATACGCGGCAATTCCTGTTTTAATATTGCTTCTGGCTTCGGTTTCGGGACATTTAGATTGGTTTAGCGATAGCTACAAAAGAGTACTAGATTACAAAACAGCGTATGAACCACCAGCGCCTTTTCAGTTTTTTGTGGTTAATGAAAACTTACAAGCAACAGAAAACAAAGACTTTAAGCTTTTTGTCAAAACAGCAGGAGAAGTGCAGCCAGAAAATGTACAAATCACTTATAATAACGAAACCTATTTTTTGCAACAAAAAGCGGTCGGTAATTTTGAATATGTTTTACCAAAACCAAAGGAGAATATTACATTTCAACTTTCGGCAAATACCGTAACCTCAAAACGATATACATTAGAGGTTATTGAAGCACCAACTTTATTGAGTTTTGATATGATTTTAGATTATCCTAGTCATACCAAAAAACGGGACGAAACCCTTAAAAGTACGGGAAATGCTGTTGTTCCACAAGGAACTAATATTACCTGGAAATTAAAGACCAAAGCAACAGAACATGTTCGTTTGTATGCTAAAGATACGTTGGAGTTTACGGCGAATGCCTCTGGCGGTTTTGAGGCTTCTAAACGGGTTTATAATAATTTGAAGTATAATTTAACTACAAGTAACTCAAAATTAAAGGATTACGAGGGTTTATCATTTAGTATAGATATTATTAAAGACGAATATCCCGAACTAAATATCCAAATGCAAGTAGATAGTTTAGATCAGCAAAGTCTTTATTTCTACGGACAAGTAAGTGATGATTACGGGTTAAATAAGTTGCAATTGGTGTATTATCCTTCGGAAAAAGATACCGAAAGAACAATGGTTAATATTCCAATATCCAAATCGAATGTGGCCGATTTTATAAGCGCTTTTCCAAATGATTTAGAAATTACGGAAGGTATTAGTTACGAATTATATTTTCAGGTATTTGATAATGATGCCATCCATAAATATAAACGAACTAAAAGTGAAGTTTTCTCCTACAGAAAATTAACCAAGGAAGAAGAGGAGCAAAAGCAATTACAAGAACAGAAAGAAACTATTCAAGATTTAGATACCTCTTTAAAGAAGTTTGAAGAACGCGAAAAAGAATTACAAGAGCTTTCTAAAACCCAAAAAGAAAAAACGGAATTAAATTTTAACGATAAACGTAAATTAGAGAACTTCTTGAAACGTCAAAAAGAACAAGAAGAGATGATGAAGAGTTTTAATAAAAAGTTGAAGGATAATTTAGAAGAATTTCAGCAAGAAAAGGAAGAAGATCCATTTAAGGACGATTTAAGAGAGCGTTTAAAAGAAAATGAAGAGCAGCTTAAAAAAGATGAGAAACTGCTGGACGAGTTAGAGAAATTGCAAGAAAAAATTAACAAATTAGATAAAGAGGAATTAAGCGATAAATTAGAAAAGCTTGCCAAGCAAAACAAAAATCAAAAACGAAGTTTAGAACAATTGTTAGAGTTGACTAAGAAATACTATGTTGGTAAAAAATTAGAAGAGCTACAGCAAGAATTAGCAAAATTAGCAGAGAAGCAAGAAAAACTATCTGAGGAAACTCTAGAAAATAATACCAAAGAAAAACAAGACGAAATAAATAAAGCGTTTGAAGATTTTCAAAAAGAAATGGATGCTCTGGAAAAAGAAAATCAAGAATTGAAACAACCAGAGGATATGGATAGGGATAAAAATGAAGAGGAAAATGTTATGGAAGATCAACAAGAAGCTTCCGATAAATTAGAGGAAAAAGAGGAGAGTCAGGAAGAAGAAGAAAAACAAGAAAGCCAGAAACAAGCACAAAAGAAACAAAAACAAGCAGCTCAAAAAATGAAAAAAATGAGTGAAGAAATGCAGGCAAGTATGGCTTCTTCTAGTGGAGAACAAATGGCAGAAGATGTGGAGATGCTTCGTCAAATATTGGATAACCTATTGTTGTTTTCTTTTGATCAAGAATCGCTAATGAATCAGTTTGAAAGCATAGCCATTAATCATAATAAATATGCTTCCTATTTACGGAAACAAAATGATCTTCGTGAACATTTTTCGCATATAGATGATAGTTTGTTTGCTTTATCGCTTCGTCAACCTAAAATTTCAGAAAAAGTAAATAAAGAAATCGGTGAAGTATTTTATAATATAGATAAATCATTACTGGTATTGTCTGAAAATCAAATAGATAAAGGTGTTTCTAGTCAGCAATACACCATTACATCGGCTAATAATTTAGCAGATTTTTTAAGTAATGCATTAGATAACATGCAAATGCAAATGAGTGGCGAAGGCCAAGGAGGAAAAGGAAAGCCAAAGCCAGGAGAAGGAAAAGGTGGAGATGGTGGACTGCCAAATATTATTAAAAGTCAAGAACAGCTTGCCAAAGAAATGGAAAAAGGCATGCAAAAGGGTGGAAAAGGTAAAGAAGGTAAAGAAGGAGAAAAGGGTAAAGAAAAAGGTGGAAGTAAAGAAGGAGATAATGGAGAAGGAGGAGATACGCAAGGCGAAGGAGAAGGCAATAATGAAGAGTTAAATGGCGAGTTGTATAGAATTTACCAACAACAACAACAACTACGTCAGGCCTTGGAAGAGCGTTTAGCTAAAGATGGTAGGCGTGGCGTTGGAAATAATTTGGTAAAAGAAATGGAACAAATCGAATTAGATTTATTGAATAAAGGTTTTACCAATCAGACGATGGAGAAAATGATGAATTTAAAGCATCAATTGCTTAAATTAGAGCAAGCAACTTTTCAACAAGGTGAAGAAGAAAAAAGAGAATCAGAAGCCAATCAACGTCAATTTGATAATAAAACAAATAATCAAATACCTACTGCAAAACAATATTTTAACACTACAGAAATATTAAACAGACAAAG
>JAGPUY010000090.1 GCA_018067265.1 Oceanihabitans sp.
TAAAAAAGGTTTCTTATTTGAAGTATTTGGTGGCGTTGGTAGAAACATCTCTACATCTAACCATGATGTTGGTACTGAGTTTGTACCAAGACTAGGTACAACTCTAGGATGGCGATTTTAATATTAAGACATAGTATATAAAAAGAAAACCCAAGTTTATAAGCTTGGGTTTTTTGTTTTATAGATACTGAAACAAGTCCTGTATGATCATTTATATAATTACATTTTTTGAAGCCAATGTTTCACATCCACTTCTGCTTTAATCAAGTCTTTTAAATCTTCGATCTTCACACGTTTTTGTTCCATAGTATCTCTATGTCTTATGGTAACCGTATTGTTTTCTAGAGTTTCGTGATCTACAGTAATACAAAAAGGTGTTCCGTTGGCATCTTGACGTCTGTAACGTTTTCCTACTGCATCTTTTTCGTCATAAAACACATTGAAATCCCATTTTAAATCTTCCACAATTTGTTTTGCTACTTCTGGCAAACCATCTTTTTTCACTAAAGGAAAGATTGCTGCTTTTACAGGAGCTAAAACTGCTGGTAATTTTAAAACCGTTCTTGTCGTATTGTTTTCTAGTTCTTCTTCCATTAAAGCATTAGAAAAGACCGCTAAAAACATTCTGTCTAAACCAATAGAAGTCTCTAAAACATAAGGGGTATAGCTTTTGTTTTCTTCATGATCAAAATATTGAAGCTTCTTACCAGAAAATTCTTCGTGTTGTTTTAAATCAAAATCGGTACGCGAGTGAATTCCTTCTAACTCTTTAAAACCGAAAGGGAATTTAAACTCAATATCTGTTGCAGCATCTGCATAGTGTGCTAATTTTTCGTGGTCATGAAAACGATAGTTCTCTGCTCCTAATCCTAAAGAAAGGTGCCATTTCATTCTGGTTTCTTTCCATTTATCAAACCATTCTTTTTGCGTTCCTGGTTTAATAAAGAATTGCATTTCCATTTGTTCAAACTCACGCATTCTAAAAATAAACTGTCTTGCAACAATCTCATTTCTAAACGCTTTTCCTGTTTGCGCAATACCAAAAGGAATTTTCATTCGTCCTGTTTTTTGCACATTCAAGAAGTTTACAAAAATTCCTTGCGCTGTTTCCGGACGTAAATATAAATCCATTGCCGTTTCTGCCGAAGCACCAAGTTTGGTTCCAAACATAAGGTTAAATTGCTTCACGTCTGTCCAATTTCTAGAACCCGTTAAAGGATCTGCGATTTCTAATTCTTCAATTAGCAATTTAACATCTGCTAAATCTTCCGCTTCTAAAGATTTCCCTAAACGCTTTAAAATAGTATCTATTTTTTCTTGATAACCTAATACTCTTCCGTTAGTCGCTAGAAATTCTTCTTTATTAAAGGATTCTCCAAAACGCTTTTCCGCCTTTTTTACTTCCTTTTCAATCTTCGTTTCAATTTTAGCGCAATAGTCTTCCACTAAAACATCTGCACGATATCGCTTATTAGAATCTTTGTTATCTATTAATGGGTCACTAAAGGCATCTACGTGCCCAGAAGCTTTCCAAGTAGTTGGATGCATAAATATGGATGCATCTATCCCTACTATATTATCATTCATTTGCACCATGGCTTTCCACCAGTAGTCGCGAATATTCTTTTTTAGCTCTGCTCCATTTTGAGCATAGTCATACACTGCACTTAATCCATCGTAGATTTCGCTACTCTGAAAAACGTAACCATACTCTTTTGCATGAGAGATTACTTTTTTAAATTGATCGTCTTGATTTGCCATAGGTTGCAAAAGTAAAAAACCACTCCATATTAATGGAACGGTTTTCAAAAAATTATAAGTTATTTTTTATTTTAATGTAATAGATGTGCTTCCTAAAAAGGTAGCATTTTGAAATACGTCCACATTATAGCTCCCAGGCTTTAGCTTTTCTTTGTCTCTAATGCTAATTTTAAGGCAAGCTGTAATTTCTTCAGAAACATTTTTTATGGTTGTTTTTCCGCTATATCCAATTTTCATTCCTTGATAATTAAGAACACCTCTTTCAGAAACTATTTGATCTTTAGTATCTAAAATTTGTACGTAAATATTCTTATTCCCTTTGGTTGTCAAGGCATTAGCTTCTAGCAAAATACATACTTCAAATTGATTTGCTTCACTTAATTTATTGGTTTCGTACACTTTAGACCGCGTTGTATTTAAAGCAACTACTTTTATATTATTCGTTTTAAGTGTTCCCACTTTACTAATAATCGTATTTAGCTTTTCATTCTTTTCTGATAAGTTAGCTAACTCGATTTTTTGATTTTCAAATTGCTGAGAAACAGCATCTACTTGTATGTGCAACGCTTCATTATCGCGAAGAAGCGAGTCTATTTGATCAAAAATAACTTCTCTTTCGTTTTTAAGCGTATTTATTTGACTTCTGTATTTAGATATTAATGATAAATCGGTTTTTGTGTTTTTTACAGAACTTAAGATGTTCTCTACTTTAGATTTAGATAGATTTAATTTCGTGTTTACAACTTCATTTTCAATAGAAACATCGTTATAAAGCGATATCATCTCTGTCAATTCATGCTGCACCAATTTTGTTTCTTGCTCTAAAAATTCTTCTTGATTTTTAAAGGAATTAAAACTAGAAATACTATAAGAACCTAAAATAGCAATTGCTATTACCAATGTACCAATAATTAATCTGTAGTTAAAAGTTTGAGGGAAAACTAACATATTATTTATTTTACAATACGAAGCTAGAAATTTAGTTTGGTTTATTTTATTTTATTCGTTGAAGTAAGTGATATAATTGTTAAAGCAATTTCTTTATAGAATTAGCTAGAAATTTTGTAAGTTTAATACTATGTTTCAAGCGGTTATTGATTTGTTCTTTCCAAAAGTATGCTTTGCGTGTTATTCGCACTTGCAAGATTTTGAAATGTATGTTTGCACTTCTTGCAGACATAACTTACCAGTTACCAACTATCATTTTAATGCGAACAACGCGGTTGAAAAAGTATTTTATGGTCGGGCAAAAGTAGAACAAGCCACCGCTTTGCTTCGATATGAGAAAAAAGGAATTGTACAACAGCTTATTCATAATTTAAAATATAGAGGTCATGAGGAAATTGGTGTCTTTTTAGGCGAATGGCTTGGTAATGAATTAAAAGAACTAGAAACCTACAAAGCTGTAGATATTGTTATCTCTGTGCCGCTACATAAAAAGAAACAAAAAAAAAGAGGGTATAATCAAGTTACTAAATTCGGACAAGAAATAGCAAAAGCTTTGCAAGTAGATTACAACGAACAATCGTTAATTAAAATTACAAATACAAAGTCGCAAGTCACCAAAAAACGATTTGCACGTTGGCAAGCAGATCACGAACTATTTTCTTTAGAGAATGCAGCATTAATTGAAAACAAACATATTTTATTGGTAGATGATATTATTACTACTGGTGCAACCTTAGAGTCTTGTATTCAAGTGTTAAATAAAGCTGAAAATGTTAAAATAAGCATAGCAACGATGGCAATAGTTCATTGAGTATTTTGTTACTTTGTGCTAAATCATGAAATTTATAATGCGTAATACCTTCTATATTTTAATTTTAATTCTAACCATAGGCTTAACTATAGTTAGTTGTGCTAATAGAGGAAATCCTGCTGGAGGACCAAAAGATGTTACCGCTCCAAAAATAGTTAAATCTACTCCCGAAAATTACGTTACCAATTTTAATGGCAAGGAGATTAAAATCTATTTCGATGAGTATGTAAAAATTAAAAACCTAAGCAAACAACTTATTATATCACCACCAATGGATCCAGCTCCAGAAGTAACTCCTCTTGGTACCGCTAGTAAATACATTACCATTAAGATTAACGATACCTTATTAGAAAATACGACCTATGCTTTTAACTTTGGAAACAGCATAACAGATAATAACGAAGAAAATCCGTATTCTTATTACAAATATATTTTATCTACAGGAAGTTATATTGATTCGCTTTCTGTTAAAGGTGAAATTTTAGATGCTTCTTTACGTAAGCCTGACGATTTTGTTTCGGTGCGTTTGTACGAAATAGATAGCACTTTTAAAGACTCTATTGTTTACAACAAACTACCAAAATATGTAACCAATACTTTAGATAGCACAACCACATTTAGCATAGATAATATTAAAGCAGGAAAATATATGCTTGTGGCTTTAAAAGATGCTAATCAAGACAATAAATTTCAACAACTAACCGATAAGATCGCTTTTTATAAAAATCATATAACGGTACCAACAGACTCTAGTTTCACCTTAAAACTATTTAAAGAAGAAGCAGATTTCATGGTGATTAGACCACGTTTAGTTGCAGGCGAAAAAATAGCTTTTGGTTATCAAGGAGATTATAAAAACACAGAGATAAAAACCACATCTGTTGTGCCAGAGGACTTTAAATATACCATTACAAAGGATCCTAAAACAGATTCTTTAAACTACTGGTACAAGCCAAGATTAAAGGATACAGATTCTTTACTTTTCACTGTAAAAAACAAAAACTACACCGAAGACTTCACGGTTAAAATAGGCGATCAACCTAGAGATTCATTAAAAATGGAAGCAATCACTAAAGGAAATTTAAACTTTAAAGACAATTTTAAATTAACCGCAAATATTCCATTGGTAAAGTTTAACGAAAAGCAACTTATTATTTTAGACAAAGATTCTGTAAAAGTAACATTCAAAACATCTTTAGACACCCTTTCTAACACTTATTCTTTTGCTTTTGATAAAACGGAAAACAACAAATATGCTATTCAAATTTTACCTGAAGCTTTTACTGATTTTTTCGAGAACAAAAACGACACCTTAAATTATAGGTTAAGCACAAAAAGCTTTGCAGATTATGGTAATGTAAGAATAACATTATACAATGCGAAATACCCAGTAATTGCGCAATTAACAGATGATAAAGGCGAAATAAAAGCAGAAATATACAGCACCGAACCAGAGCCTTTAGATTTTAGATATCTAGATCCTGCCAAATATTATTTGCGCGTCATTTTTGACGCTAACAAAAACCAAAAATATGATTCTGGAAGCTATTTAAAAAAGCGTCAACCAGAACGTATTAGCCATTTTAACGAAGTAATTGAAGTTCGTGCTAATTGGGATCCTATAATAGATTTTACGCTATTAGATTAAATGCATCCTTATCTCCTAAAAACTGTAATCTTTCTCGATACTTTTTTATGTGATTTTTATCTAGCGTAACAATTTCTGTTTGTTCTTTACCTAAAGCGATATTCGATATTTTTTTACCCAAAACATCATACACCGCAGAGCTTCCTGAATATTCGTAATTATTAATATCTAAACCTACTCTATTGACACCAACGCAATAACTCATATTCTCTATTGCTCTTGCTTTTAGCAACGCATCCCAAGCAGTAATTCTTGGTTTTGGCCAATTGGCAACATAAAGTAATACCTCATAATTTTCGGTATTTCTAGCCCAAACTGGAAAACGCAAATCATAACACACCAAAGGGCAAATCTTCCAACCTTTATAAGCTACTACTATTTTTTTATTCCCTGCCTGATATACTTTATCTTCTCCAGCAAGCGTGAAGGTATGTCGCTTATCATAGATTTCTATTTTTCCTTCTGGATGTACAAATAAAAGTCGGTTGTAGTATTTGTTGTCTTCGGTAATTATTAAGCTTCCAACAATAGCTGCATTACTTTTTTTAGCCATTTCTAGCATCCATTTCACGCTTTCTCCTTCCATGGTTTCCGCAAGATTGGAAGCATGCATCGTAAAGCCTGTCGTAAACATTTCTGGAAGAATAATGAGATCTGCTTCTTGTGAAACCGCAGTGATTTTTTTCATGAAATTCAACCTGTTTTGCTTTGGATTTTCCCAAACTAAATCCGATTGTATAAGTGCTATTTTTAATTTTTCTTGCATTTTATAAAGATACTTGTTTTTTGTAAAGTTGTAAAACAAAAAAATCCAGAATGGTTTTAAGAAACAACTCTGGATTTTTAATAAGGTAAAGCATTATTTTCTTTTATAATTAAGCCTTTCTTAATTTCTTTTCTGCCTTTTTAATATCACTATTTAAACCTTCCAATTTTTTAAACCATTTTGCTTCGTCTTCTGGAGATAGTTTTCCTTTCTTTTTCAGTTTGTCATATTTCTTTTGAGAGCTCTCTAACTTGCTATTTGCTTTATCAAAAGATTTTTGTGCTTTCTCCTTTTTCTTTAAAGCCTTTTCCGCCTGTTTTTGTTTCTTTTCTGCTTTTTTTAAGTCTTTTTCGCTCTTTTTTTGTTCTTTCTGACGTTTTTCTTCTTCTTTTTGAGCTTTCTTTATTTCCTCTTCTTTGTCATCTTGAACTTTTTTTAACTCCTTTTCCTTCGCTTCTTTTAACTGATCTGTTTTTTGTTTCGCTATTCCTGCTTGTTCTTTTTCTTCTTTCACCTTCAGCTCCATTTCATGCGTAGCAAAAACAGCATTGCGTTTTTCCTCACTTAACGTTTCTGTAACCTCTTTTTCAGCTTGATAAATCTTACCTTCTTTAACCGTATATTTTTTTTCATCCACTGGAACTTCTTGAGCAGTCATAATACAACTAAAAGCAAAAAGGAATGTTAGTGTTATTAATTTTTTCATCGTTTTATATTTTTTGTTTAAACATAGTTTGCAAATATATTGCCAAATGCATCTGCTGGGTTACATTTTATTTAATATTTCGGCAGCTCGTTTTAAAGTATCCTCTGTTTTTGCAAAGCAGAAGCGCAATACTTTATCATCCTTATTATTATCGTTAAAAACCGATAATGGTATAGATGCTAATCCGTTTTCAATAGTTAATCGTTTTGCAAAATCGACATCATATTCTTGTGTAATTGCAGAAAAACCTAAAACCTGAAAATACGTTCCTTGTGCGGCTTTAAATGTAAATCGCGAATCTTTTATTAAACTTAAAAACAAATCCCGTTTTTCTTGATAGAAACTAGAAAGCTCTAAATAATGACTTGGTTCTTTTAGGTAATCTGCCAATCCTTTTTGCATCGGATGGTTTACAGAAAACACATTAAACTGATGCACTTTTCGAAACTCTACCATGAGTTCTTTTGGCGCACAGCAATATCCCATTTTCCATCCGGTATTATGAAATGTTTTACCAAAAGAGGCGGTT
>JAGPUY010000372.1 GCA_018067265.1 Oceanihabitans sp.
TTCTCTATGTAAACGTATTACAGCATTATATTGCCCTAAACGTTTTACACTTCCACCAATAACATTGATGTATTTTTTGTCTATAGTTTGTCCTTCTTTTTCTAAAGCTTCAGCCAAATTGATATTGTTTATAGATCCAAATAATTTGTCTCCAGAACCAACTTTAGCAGCTATTTTAATTTCTAATGCTTTAAGTGCATCTGCAACTTTGTTAGCATCATCAATAACTTTCTTTTCTTTAAATGCTCTTTGCTTTACATTCTCTGCTAATACTTTTTTTGCAGAAGATGTAGCTATAACAGCATTACCTGTAGGGATTAAAAAATTTCTACCATAACCGTTCTTAACTGTTACAATATCGTCTTTAAATCCTAAATTATCAACGTCTTGTTTTAATATAAGTTCCATTGTTATGAGTATTTTATTTTAATAAATCAGCCACATAAGGCATTAATGCTAAGTGACGTGCTCTTTTTACAGCAACAGACACTTTTCTTTGGTATTTTAATGAAGTTCCTGTTAAACGTCTTGGTAAAATTTTACCTTGCTCGTTTACAAAACCTAATAACCAGTCTGGATTCTTGTAATCAACATATTTGATTCCAGATTTTTGAAAACGACAGTACTTTTTATTCTTGTTCGTTTCTATATTAAGAGGAGTTAAATATCTAATTTCTCCGTCTTTTTTTCCTTTAGATTGTTGTTCTATAGTACTTGCCATAATTATGCTTTTTGTTTTAGTTTAACTCTTCTTCTTTCTGCCCACGAAATCGCGTGCTTGTCTAAAGATACAGTTAAGTAACGCATAAAACGCTCATCACGTCTAAACTCTACTTCTAAAGGGTTAATAACTTCTCCATCTACTTGGAATTCGAATAAGTGGTAAAATCCACTTTTTTTGTTTTGAATTGGGTAAGCTAATTTCTTTAAGCCCCAATCTTCTTTGGATACCATCTTTGCTCCTTTAGAAACAAGAAAATCTTCGTATTTCTTTACTGTCTCCTTTATCTGTGTATCAGATAAAACGGGATTTAAGATGAAAACAGTTTCATAGTGATTCATAAAAATCTAATTTATTTGTTAAAATTGGGTGCAAAAATAAGTCTTTTATTTAAATAGCACAACAATTTAGGAAACAAAATATAAGCAATATTCAAATATTTTAAAATGTTAAATATGTGTTAAAAGAATCATTTAGTCGGTGTTTTTTGGTTTTTAACCGAATAATTCGTACTATTGTCGATATCTTAACCGAATAAATAATAATGTTATGACTTTAAACTGTGTAGTAGTTGATGATTCAGCAATACAGCGGCTGTCTATTGTAAAGTTAATAGAAAATCACTCTTCTCTTAATTTAATAGCAGAATACAGTAGTGCTCTTGAAACTAAAAATGGTTTAAATACACACAAAGTAGATTTAATTTTCTTAGACATAGAAATGCCTGTGTTAAATGGATTTGAATTATTGGATGTATTAAATAATAAACCTCAGATTATTTTTGTGACTGGTAAAACAGAATATGCTTTTAAAGCATTTAATTATGACGCAACAGATTATCTGCAAAAACCAATCACAAAAGAAAGGTTTAGCACTGCTGTAGATAAAGCCCTAGAACAGCATAAACTAAAACTAGACTTTAATGAAGCAGAAGGAGAACACATTTTTGTAAAAAGTAACCTTAAAAAACGTAAAGTATATATTAAGGACATTAAATGGATTGAAGCACTTGGTGACTACGTAAAATTAGTAACCGAAGAAACAAGTCTTGTTGTTCTTTCTACGATGAAAGCTTTTGAACATGAATTACCAGAAGGTAAGTTTTTAAGAATTCATAAATCATATATTGTTAATCTAGATAAAGTAGATCGATTCAATAGCAAAAACGTAGAAGTTGGTGCTTATGAGATTCCTTTAAGTAGAAATAAGAAAACCCAACTTGTAGAAGCATTGAACAACAACTAACCAAGAATTACATATTTTCACTATCAAGTCCAACTTTTGTTGGACTTTTTTTTGTCTTTATTTCTTATGTCTTTTTATCTCAAAACAAACGATGTCAGTTCGAGTGATTTTTGATAAAAAATAGTATCGAGAACTTATTTCAGAAAAGAAACTTCTAATAATTCAGAATACTGAAAAGGTTCTCGATACTAATTTCATGCCTCAAAAAGCATGAAATTCACTCGAACTGACAAATAGTATTCAAAATGTAAATGGATTCTTTTAATAATTATCCACATTCAAAATTACCCGAACCGATCGAAAATCTTTTACCGCATTAAAACTTTGGTCTATTTTTAAGATGGTTTCTTTGGTTTTTCCTAAAGCTTGTTTTTGCGGAATCTTCACCAAAATATTTTTATGAAACTGATTGCGAATCCTAGAAACCGGCGGAAATTCTGGTCCTAGCACAAAATCCCCAAAAACTTGTCGTAAGGATTTTGCATACCAATCTGCAGCCATATTTACGCGATTGTAATCTTTATGCTTTAAGGTGATCTTTATTTGTCTGAAAATTGGCGGATATTTAAAAGTATACCTTTCGTCCATTTGCTCTTTGTACATACCAGCATAATCATTGGTAGATACTTGCTGCAAAATCTTATGGTACGGATTATACGTTTGTATTAATACTTTTCCTCGTTTTTCGGTACGTCCTGCTCTACCAGAAACCTGAAGCATCAATTGAAAACTACGTTCATGCGCTCTAAAATCTGGAAAATTCAGCATATTATCTGCATTCATAATCCCAACAAGCCGCACGTTTCTAAAATCCAATCCTTTGGTTAGCATTTGCGTACCAACCAAAATATCGACTTCCTGTTGTTCAAAAGAAGTAATAATCTTTTCATAACCATATTTACCACGAGTGGTATCTAAGTCCATTCTACCCACTTTGTAGTCCGGAAAAAGCGCCTTCACCTCTACTTCTATCTGCTCGGTACCAAAACCTTTACTATCTAATGACGGACTCCCACAAGCCATACATTTTAGTAGCATTGCCGAATTATATCCGCAATAATGACAACGCAACTGATTTCTATATTGATGATAGGTCAAACTCACATCGCAATTAGGACATTGCGGCGCAATCCCACAAGTATTACATTCTACAATTGGCGAATACCCTCTTCGATTTTGAAACAGTATAATTTGTTGTCCGTCTTTTAAGGTTTCATCCATTTCTTCGATCATTCTATCACTAAAATGACCTTTCATTTTTTTACGTTTCTGCTTGTCTTTAATATCTACCAATTCAATTTCTGGCATCAAGACATTATTATAACGTGTGGTTAATTCTACAAAACCATACTTATCTTGTTGCGCATTAAAAGAACTTTCTAAACTTGGCGTTGCAGAACCTAATAAGGTTTTTGCTTTAAAAATATTTGCTAAAACAACTGCTGCATCTCTTGCGTGATATCGCGGTGCAGGATCAAACTGTTTAAAAGACTGCTCGTGCTCTTCGTCTACTATAATTAGCCCTAGATTGCTGAATGGTAAAAATATGGAAGAACGCGCTCCTAATATGATTTGCGCTTTTGCGGAATTGTTCAGTAAATTTTGATAGACTTCTACGCGTTCATGAATCGAATACTTAGAATGAAACACAGAAACTTGTTCTCCGAAGTAATTCTGAAGCCTAGAAACTAATTGTGTGGTTAATGCAATCTCTGGAAGCAAATACAATACTTGCTCTCCTTTTACTAAAGCCTCTTCAATAAGCTTGACATATATTTCTGTTTTCCCTGAAGAAGTTACACCATGTAATAAAGTCACATTGTGTTTTTCAAAAGTGGTTTTTACTTCTTCTAAAGCTTTAATTTGATATTCATTTAGTTCTTTGGAAGCTTCATTCTCTGCACCAGAATAGTTAACTCTATCCGTTTGAATATGATACTCTTCTAGAATACCTTTATCGACTAATGTTTTTATAATTGCCGAAGAGGCACCACTTGCATCGGTTAATTCGGTAACCTTTATAGGTTTCTTTGTTTTAGCAGATAACATAAACAAAGTCATAATCACTTGTTTTTGCTTTGGTGCTCTATTTAATTCTTCTAATATATTTTGAAGCGCCGCTTCTTGAGAATAATTCGCATGCAACTTTACATATCGAACATATTTTGGTTTGTACTTTTCGTAAATCTCTTCTTGTAAATGAATCGCTTCTTTTTCTAAAAGCCTTTTGATTACAGGAAGCACATTTTTTTTATCTAAAATACTTATTAGATCCTGAATCTTTAAGGACGACTGATGCTGCAACGCATCGTACACCAAAAACTCATCATCTTGTAATGCTTCATCTGCAATTACCTTATCGTTATTCTTACTAATAATCGTTTCACTTTCTAAGAGAAAAGCACTTGGTAAAGCAGCACGCATAACATCGCCTAAAGTACACATGTAGTATTTAGAAATCCACTGCCAAAAAGTTAATTGTTGTTGATTAATTATTGGTGTTTCGTCTAAAATTTGATGAATTTCTTTAGCTTCATATACCAACGGTTTGTTATTATGAATACTATGTACAATCGCGGTGTACATTTTTGTTTTACCAAAAGGAACAGCCACACGCATTCCTACTTGCAGGAAAGATGCTTCAGCCTCTGTAATACTATAGGTAAATAGTTTTTCTAGAGGAACGGGAAGAATGACGTCTATGAAATGATTCATTCCTCAAAGATAATAGGTTTAAACAAAAAAAACAGCTGTAGAAAGCTGCTTTTTTAATCTATTACAATTTAAATAATTTTTTAAGGTTCGCCGAATCGCTTTTTGGTTTTGTTTGGGATTTCTCGTTCTTTACGGCAGGTTTTCGTTCCCCCCTTTTCGCTCTTGTATTTTGGGAGCTATATCTTCTCTTTCGGAAGCTTTATCTTTTATTCCTTCTAATCAAGAAACCATTGCTGTTTCCACCAGAAGAAAAGAAGCCTTTTTAAAGCTTTTTAATTAGCTATCTACACGAACCCAATATTGTGTAGCGTACAAGAAGGAAATGTATCCTCGTACTTCTAGAATATTAGGATCTTCGGCGTCTAAAGCCAATCTGCATGTATACTTTTTTCCTTTTTCAGGATCAAAAATGCTTCCGTTTTTATAATAGTTTCCTTCTTTAGATAGGTTTTTAATGAGTTCAAAGCCTAATACTGGTTTATTGTAATCTTCTCCTTCGCAGGTAGTACAAAGTGCATCTTTATCACTATCGTTAAGCAATTCTATAATTTTTCCGAAGACTTTTCCATCCTTTTTATAAATTTCGACAATAGATTTTGCCTGACCGGTTTCGTCATCAATCGTTTTCCATTTTCCGAAGATATCCTGTGCGGTAACTGAAACCGATAAGCAAAAGAATAAGATAAATAGGATACTTTTATTCATTTCCATTAATTTTTCGCAATCCGTTTAAAGACGCATTTAACTCATAGCCTAACAATAAAATATTTGCATTCAACCACAAGTAAAACATTAAAATAAGTATGGCTCCAATAGATCCATACAATTCATTATACTGTGCAAAATTATTGATATAAATACCAAAAAGATAAGAAGTTAAAACAAACAATAACGTAGTTAATATGGCGCCAACAGAAAAGAATTTGGAATCCTTTCCTTCTCTGGTTCCAAAATAATATAAGGTTGCGGTTGCTAAAAACGTCATGATTAAAAAGAACAAATATTTGGCCGCAACAATCCAAAACACATTAGAATCTGCTTTGGTTAGTCCTTCTTCATTGAGTTTATCAAAAAGCGGTTGCAGCAAGTAAATCTCTACATAACCAAAGATAACTACGGTTAAAATCACCATAA
>JAGPUY010000377.1 GCA_018067265.1 Oceanihabitans sp.
GCTTCTTTTTGCCTTGCATACCTAAAGGGTAAAAATAGTCGCCTTTTTCCCATTTTCTTACCGATAAGGGAAACTTTAACAAATCTTTATCAACATAAATCGTTGCAGCGTTTAATTCGGTAATTTCTTCTGCGCTTTCTAAAGACAAAACGCCTAAAGCGGTTTTTATTTGTACGTCGTTTTCTGAAATAAAAATAGATGCTTCGCCATCTTTTGATATCGTATTATCCACTTCGGTTAACAACAAATATTCTCTGTCTTTTAATAATCTGTGTGTATTAGTAAACACTTGTTTTCCGGATTGTGCTTCCAATAAATGGTACACATCATTCCATGCTGTAAATCCGAATTCTTTAAGTAATTCAAACAAATAAGCTTTGGTATTTGATAGTTGCTGAAGTTTGCCAATATGGAATTTTATAATGTCATCTTCTACCGAAACTACTTCTTTCTGTATTCTAGTAATAGCATCTTCAATAATGCTTTTAGAATCCTGTAAATTGTTTTGTGTGGTTTCAAAGTTTGGAAGTAATTCGGCATTCATTTCCTTTAAAACAGGAATTACATCATGACGTAACTTGTTTCGCAAATACTTTGTGGAAGCGTTACTACTATCTTCTCGCCATGTATAATTATTGCTTTTCGCGAAACTTTCTATTTCTTCTCTGGTACATTTCAATAATGGTCTTACTACGTTTTCATTCACTTCCGGAAGTCCTGTAAGTCCGTCTAACCCTGTTCCCCTAGTAAGATTGATTAAAAAAGTTTCCAGGTTATCATCGGCATGATGCGCAGTTAAAATATAATCGAACTGTAGTTGCTCACATAATGCTTCAAACCAATCATAACGCAACTCTCGTGCTGCCATTTGCGTGGAAATTTTATGTGTTTCCGCAAAATTATTGGTATCAAAACTTTGGGTAAAAACTTCCACATTTAAATCTTTAGCCAATTGTTCTACAAAATCTTGATCTCCATCACTTTCGCTTCCGCGTAAATTAAAATTACAATGCGCTAATGCAAAATTCAGATTTGCACGATGGCATAAATGCGTTAAAACCACAGAATCTAATCCTCCAGAAATAGCAATAAGTAGTTTGCTTTCTTCTAAAAAAGGAAGGTTTTGGGTGATATGTTTTTGGATTTTTTGAAACAAGTTAAAAGGGATTAAGCACAAGGCATTAGTTAAGTAACTTTTTAATTAAAACGTTAAGCATTTTCTCTATTTCCATGGAAAGCGATTTAATTTCTTTTAAGTCATCCTCAATAATAAAATTTAAGTTAACAGCTATTTGTAATTGGGTTTGCATTTCAAACAAAGAACCTCTAGATATTTGTAAAAAACGAGCATAATCTTTTGTATAATTTCTTCCGTAGCCTTCCGCTATATTTGAAGAAATAGAAACAGAACTCCTTTTTATTTGCGAGGCCAGTCCAAATTTTTCATCGTTAGGAAAATCGTTTAAAAGCTTGTACACAAGCGTTACCATGTTTACCGATTTTTGCCAAACGATTAAATCTCTATAACTTTTCATTTATCAAATTTAGGCATTTAACTTTTTGTATGCTTTTTTTCTTTTCTAAAAAGACCTTTTCCTCTTTTTCCTTTTTCTGCTTATGCCTTTTTACTATTGACTTAAGCCTTTTCCTCTTATGCCTTTTCACCAATCACCTTAGCATCCAGCCATGCAATTATGGTATCCATTAATTCTTCTTTACAAAAATCATAATGCAATTCATGATAGCCATTTTCAAAAAGCTTTAGTGCTGCTTTCTGCGTATTTTCAGTAAATGCTTTGGAAGCCTCCCAGCTTGTAATTTTATCTCCTGTGCCATGGCAAACTAGCGTTGGAATATTTAATTTATCGGCATTCGCAATAGCATATTCCCCTGCGTCAAAAACAGGAAAGGAATACATTGGACTAATTTTATCGTGAACAAGAGGATCGTTTTGATAACGTGCTACTTCGGCTTTATCTCTAGAAATTCCGGAAGCATCTAACTCGCTTGGCAAAGTAATACCTGGTAAAATATGCAGCATAAAGCGACCTAAAGCGACTTTCCATTTAGGCGGATTAAAAGCTAAACGCAACAACGGACTAGTAGCAACTACTCCTTTAATTTGGGATTGATATTTAAGTGCGTAATTAAGCACTACATTTCCTCCCATACTATGTCCATAAAGAAAAACAGGCAAGTTTGGATTACGTTTTTTAGCTTCTATGGCTGCTTTATTTAAACAATCTAATAGCATTTGGTAACTGGCAACATGTCCTCTTTTACCGACTGTTTTGCCATGTCCGATTTGGTCATACGCCAAAACCGCGTAATTATTTGCGGTTAGTTTGGGGATAACAAAGGCTTTATAACGTCCCAAATGTTCGCCCATGCCGTGCAATAAAACGACGGTTGCTTTTGGGTTTTCCGGTTGCCAATATTCCGCATGTAAAAGCTGTTTATCTATAGTTAACTGCAATGTATTGTGTACCATATCCATTAATTTTCTAAAACCTCACGCATTGCTTTGGCCTTCACCAAGCATTCTTCATATTCTTTTAAAGGTACGCTTTTGGCTGTTATTGCTCCGCCAACAGAATACGAAACATATTTATTAGTTGCGTTGTATAAAATACTACGAATAACCACATTAAAATCGAAATTTCCTTTTGGCGAAAAATAGCCAACAGCTCCAGAATACACACCACGTTTGGTTTCTTCTAAGTCTTCAATAACTTGCATTGCCGAAACTTTTGGTGCTCCTGTCATGCTTCCCATTGGGAAAGTAGTTTGGATTATATCTACTGGATGTGTCGTTTTTTTCACTTTGGAAACTACCGTAGAAATCATTTGATGTACTTGATCAAACGAATATATCTTACACAACTCTTTTACTTGAACGCTTCCTTTTCTTGCAGTTTTAGACAAATCATTCCGTACCAAATCCACAATCATAATGTTTTCACTGCGTTCTTTATCGTCATGCTTTAATTCATATTTTAAAGCTTGATCTTCATTAGGATCGGCACTGCGTTTTGCGGTTCCTTTTATAGGTTGGGAAATAACCGTGTTGCCTTTCTTTTTTATATAGCGTTCTGGGGAAGCAGATAAAATATACTTATCGTTCATTTTACAAAAAGTTGCAAAAGGCGCTTGTGAAATAGCATTGAGTTTATTGTAGGTTTCTAGCGGATTAATTTCTGTTTCTTCGGCATAGAATTCCTGACAAAAATTAGCTTCGTAAATATCTCCACGATGGATATGTGCAAGCATTTTATCGAGCTTACGGAAGTATTCGTCTTTGTGAATGCGGAGTTTGATTTTGATATTCTTTGGCAGATTGCCACGTCCTTCGTCCTCACAATGACAGATGTTTTTTAAATCTTCTTCCAATTCCTCATCTACCGCATTTAGGTATTTAATCTTTACTGTTTTTCCTTTAATCAAAAATATTTTTTTGGGTTGAAAAAAACATAAATCCGGAAACTGTAAACCATCAAAATTTGCAGATTTCAATTCCTCTACATCATTTTTAAGATCATAGGTTAGATAGCCAAAAATCCAATCGTTGGTGATGGATTGATATTCCTTCAGCTTCATAAAACCATCGGTATAATCGGTTTGAATACTTGTAAAAGCATCCACAGCCAAAACCGCATCGTAGCTTGCGTATTTCGATTTATGGTTATTTGAATCTAACCAAAGGACATCATCAAATTGCTGGCTCCAAATCAATAATTGATTTTTAAAAGCATTAATAGACTTTGGTTTATGTATAGTTGTTGTTCTCAATAAAAAAATATTACGCGTAAAGTTAATCAGAATAGTTAAAAAATAATATCTTTTCGGGATTAGATTAAATCCTTTTTTAAATGTATCAGATAACCAATGGCTTACTAAAAATTGCTGTCCGAAAAATTGGCGCAGAACTTTGTGAAATTTCTTCCGTAAAAAACAACAACCAATTTATGTGGCATGCAGATCCTAATATTTGGGGAAGCTTCGCTCCTAACCTTTTTCCTGTAATTGGCGGTTTAAAAAACAATGCATTTGTATTTGAGAATAAAACGCACACCATGCCAAAACATGGTTTTATTAGGAATAATCCAGATATGGAATGTATTAAAGAAACGGAAAATAGCGTCACTTTTCAGCTAACAGACAATCCTGAGTTGCTAAAAATGTATCCGTTTAAATTCAGCTATGCGATCACTTATACTTTAGAAAACAATGTATTAACGGTTCATCATGAAATTATAAATCTTGATGAAAAAGCTATGTATTTCTCTCTTGGCGGACATCCAGCTTTTAAGTGTCCGGTGTATACCGATGAAAAATATACCGATTACAGTTTGGTGTTTGAACACAACGAAACTGCAGAAACCTACGTACTAAACACTCAAAATGGGTTACTTACAGATACTACAAAACCAGTCTTTAACCATACCAATACGATACCATTAGATTATACTCTATTTAACAAAGACGCGCTTATTTTTAAAGATTTAAAGTCTAGAAAAGTAACGCTACACAGCAAAACAAAAGGAGCAATTTTAACTGTTACACACGCAGATTTTCCGCATTTAGGTCTTTGGGCAAAACCAAACGCCGACTATGTTTGCATAGAACCGTGGATAGGCTATGCCGATTTAGAAACCACAAACCAAGATATAACGGCTAAAGCAGGCATTATAAAGCTAGATGCCAACCGTAATTTTAAAGCGAAATACGCCATAGAAATACATAAAGCGCATTTAGTGTAATAAATATATAAGTAGTAGCTTTGCAACTTATAAGAAAACGATGAGTACTTTTAGAGATTTAAACTTAAACACACCTTTATACAACGCTTTAGACGATTTAGGTTTTACAACACCAACGCCTATTCAGGCAGAAGCATTTAATGTTGTTTCCAGCGGAAAAGATATGGTTGGTATTGCACAAACAGGAACAGGTAAAACTTTTGCTTACATGTTACCTATTTTAAAAAACCTTTCCTATTCGAAACAAGAAAACCCTAGAGTATTAGTTTTAGTACCAACTAGAGAATTGGTTGTACAAGTGGTGGATGAAATTGAAAAGCTTTCCAAATACATAAATAATCGTGTATTAGGTGTTTATGGTGGAACCAATATTAATACGCAAAAGCAAGCTATTGCAGACGGTATTGATATTCTAGTAGCGACTCCTGGTAGAATGTACGATTTAGCTTTATCTAGAGTTTTACAGTTAAAATCGATACAAAAATTAGTAATTGATGAAGTCGATGTGATGCTAGATCTTGGGTTTAGACATCAGCTTATTAATATTTTTGACATCCTTCCTGAAAAAAGGCAGAACATCATGTTTTCTGCAACTATGACAGAAGATGTAAGTGAACTTATTAACGATTTCTTTATTAAACCAGAACGTGTTTCTATTGCCGTTTCTGGTACACCGTTAGATAATATTTCACAAACAAAATACACGACACCAAACTTTCATACCAAACTGAATCTATTAAAACATATGCTTCAAGATACCGAAGCATTTAATAAAGTTTTAATTTTTGTTGCCTATAAAAAAATGGCAGACCGTTTGTTTGAGGCTTTAGACGAAGAGTTTCATGAAGAACTTTGTGTGATTCACTCTAACAAAACACAAAACTACAGATTGCGTAGTATCGAGCAATTTAGAGAAGGTTTTAATCGAATTTTAGTGGCTACAGATGTAATGGCTCGTGGATTAGATATTGATAATGTAAGTCACGTTATCAATTTTGACACTCCAGATTTCCCAGAGAATTACATGCACCGAATTGGTAGAACTGGTCGTGCAGAACGTGAAGGGCAGTCTATTATTTTTTCTACGGAAAAAGAGCAAGAATACATCGAGAACATCGAAGAATTAATGCAAATGGAAATTCCTTTTGTTCCTTTTCCTGACGAAGTGCAAATTTCGGATGAATTAATAGAAGAAGAAAGACCACAAATTAAAGAGCATAATAATCCGCATAAACGCTTAAAAGACGAAGATGCTCCCGGACCAGCTTTCCACGAAAAATCGGAAAAGAATTCGAAAGAAAATTTAGGAGGTTCGTATAAATTCAAAATTGCTGCAAAATACAAAAAGCCTAAAACGCGTGGGGATAAGAATTATGCGAAACACAACAAGAACAAGAAGCGATAGTGCTTAGTGTTCAGTCGCAGTGTTCAGTTCGCAGTTGGTTTTGCTTCCATTGCTGATTTATTTTAATTAGAGGAATTGTAATCCAATAATACGTTGTGTTTTTATTAGGCAGTTTGTGGATTATAGCATCCATCATTTGTCTTCGGTCTTCGGTCATGGTTTTTTTTTAATAAAATATTATCTTTCCATTCTCGTTACACTTAAAACTAACTAAAGGTATTTTATGTCTACTGCTATTTTTAATTTATTTCCTAACCTAGAACCTTTTCATCATGACACCCATTATGAAAATTTGTTCTTAAATCAGAATTGGGTTTTAGTAAATGGCATTACAAATAAAAAAGCGGTTTATATTTTTAAGGATGAAAACACGCTTCATATCACACAAAACGAAACTACTACAGAAACTTCTTGGTGTATTGAAGTCAAAAACACTTTTTCTATTGTAACGGAAGACGGAAAAACAACCGTAAAAGCATATTTTAAAGACGAAGATATTTTAGTTCTAAACCGAACACAAACCGATGATTGCGCTGTTTTTATTAACGAAGGAAGCGCTTCGGAAACCTTAAATACTTTGGAAGACGTACAGCAATTTCTTCATAATAAATACAAGGAAAAAGCAGCAAGTTTAATATCGGATCACGAGTTTTATTATATTGAAAAAGCCGAAGAATTTGGTCCTTTTACTGTGGCACAGCTTTCTGAAAAAGTAGCAAATAAAGAAATAAGCATCTATTGTTTTGTTAGAGATGTTAATGAACACAATTACAACAAACGCCTTCGTATCAAAGATTTAATTCGGGAATTATAGTTTTTTTGCGCTAAGCGTTTCTATTCGCTTTTTATGATAATCACTTCCGCTAATTTCAAAAGCTTTGCGTGCTAATTTTATAGCATTATCATAATCCTCTTGGGATTCATAATATTCAGAAAAGGAATCATACGCATTCGCACTTTCTGGATAGTAAGCAATCGCCAATTCAAAGTACATTTTTGCTTTTTCCGTTTGATTCATTTCCATATTCATATATCCAGACATGTTTAAAAGATCTTCGGGATATGGCGCTTCCAAATAGCAAAAATGTGCTTTCAGCTTATTTTCTCTATATTTTATAATACGAAATAGTTCTTCTTTAGAAGTATCAAAGGCGTTGATTTGATCTGTATTTTCCATCTGAAACCATTCA
>JAGPUY010000378.1 GCA_018067265.1 Oceanihabitans sp.
AAACGTTGAAGTTATCTAGAGAAGTTAAAACTGCCATACTTGTTATATTAGGAATCGTATTCCTTATAATAGGTATCAATTATTTGAAAGGAATAAACATCTTTCAACCCAAAAATGAATTCTACACAGAGTTTGATTACAATGCACTTACACCATCATCTCCGGTTACTATTAAAGGAAATAATGTAGGAAAGATTACGAGCATTAAATACGATTTTGAATCTGGTAAAACACGAGTTGCTTTTACCATCGATAAAGGATTAAAGTTTTCTAAGGAAAGTAAAATGCGTCTTTATGAATTAGGATTAATGGGAGGAAACGCAATGGCTATTATTCCAATAGAAGGAGGAACGCCTGCAAAAAGTGGTGATTTCTTAGCTTCAGAAGTAGAAGAAGGTCTTGTAAAAAGCTTAACTTCTAATTTCTCAGGATTAAGTTCTGGTTTAGATGGAACACTGCAATCTGCAGATTCCCTTTTAATTAGCTTAAATAGAATAGTAGAAGACGATTCCGATAAAGGATTAAAAAGTGCTATTGGCGAATTAAACGAAACGATAAAATCATTCAAGAATTTATCCTATTCTTTTAACTCCTTAATTGCTAAAAACGATGCGAGTTTAACTGCGGTACTTTCTAACTTTAAGAAAGTAAGTGAAGATTTAGCGCTGCTTTCTACCGATTTAAAAGATGTCGAATTATCTAAAACCGTGAAAACTTTAGATCAAACATTGCTAAATGTAAATACACTTTTAGCAGATTTAGATAATGGGGAAGGTACGCTTGGAAAACTGTTAACCGATGACGAATTGTATACCAATTTAGAAGTAGCATCACAGCAACTACAAGAATTATTACAAGACTTTAAATTAAATCCAAGTAGATATATTAAAGTATCCGTTTTCGGGAAAAACAATAAAGAAGGATATATCAAACCGGAAAGCGAAAGACAATAAACCGACCTATACATGAATTACTTACCAAATATTATTTTTGCCATTGCACTTATTGTAGGCTTTGGCTACTTTGCTAGAAATGTAAAAAAACTTGTTCGTAATATAAAATTAGGACAAGATGTAGATGTTAGTGATAATAGATCATTACGCTGGAAAAACATGATAAACATTGCTTTAGGGCAAAGCAAAATGGTGAAACGTCCCGTTTCCGGATTTATGCATGTTATTGTATATGTAGGTTTTGTTATTATAAACATTGAGGTTTTAGAAATTATAATCGATGGTCTTTTTGGTACACATCGTATTTTTTCTAGCGTTTTACCAGAAGCCGTATATGGTTTTTTAATTGGTACTTTCGAAGTTTTAGCCATTTTAGTATTTATAGCGGTAGTTGTTTTCTGGATTAGAAGAAATATCCTAAAATTAGCTCGTTTCTGGAAATCCGAAATGAAAGGTTGGCCAAAAAGTGATGGAAATATCATTCTGTATTTCGAAATGGTATTAATGACTTTATTCTTAGTGATGAATGCTACCGATCTTCATTTTCAAGAAATGAATACAGGAAATATTATTAGCCAATATATTGCACCTTTATTTTCAGGGATGTCAGAAGGCGCTATTCATTTTGTAGAAAGAGCAGCTTGGTGGTTGCACATTGTTGGTATTCTAATATTCTTAAATTACCTATACTTTTCGAAGCATTTACATATTCTTTTAGCATTTCCAAATACCTTTTATGGTCGTGTAAATAATAAAGGAGAACTAAATAATTTAGCATCGGTTACTGCAGAAGTAAAAATGATGATGGATCCAGATGCAGATCCGTTTGCAGCTGCGCCAGAAGGAGCAGAAGACGAAGTGCCTGCAAAATTTGGAGCTAGTGATGTGCAAGACTTATCTTGGGTACAATTATTAAATGCATACACATGTACAGAATGCGGAAGGTGCACCAGCGAATGTCCTGCAAACCTTACCGGTAAAAAACTGTCTCCTAGAAAAATTATGATGGATACCAGAGATCGTCTAGAAGAAGTTGGTAAAAATATAGATGCAAACAACGGCGAATTTAAAGACGATGGTAAGCAATTACTTGGCGACTATATCACCAACGAAGAAATTTGGGCCTGCACCAGCTGTAATGCTTGTGTAGAGGCTTGTCCGGTAAGCATCGATCCTTTGTCCATCATTATCGAAATGCGTCGTTATTTGGTAATGGAGAAAAGTGATGCACCAACAGAGTTAAACAATATGATGACCAATATTGAAAATAACGGTGCGCCTTGGCCTTACAACCAACAAGATCGATTAAACTGGAAAAACGAGTAAAATAATTTGGGCGTGTCCAACAAAGCTTTAGCGCAGTTGGGCGTTACCGCAAGGGTCGCGCTTTCGGCAGTCGTTTTTTTTGAAAAAAACAAAAAAGAACTTCAACAAATGCCTCAATCGCTAACGCAAGCCTTCCGTAACGAAAGGATCTCGAAAATACGAGAAGTGTTAGCGCTAAAAATATAGAACAAGTTTCACATGCTAAAGGCGATAAGTCAATAGCTAAAAGCTAAAATAATGAGCGAACAACTTAACGTGCCAACAATGGCAGAATTAATGGCAGCAGGTAAAACACCAGATATCTTATTTTGGGTTGGTTCTGCTGGAAGTTATGATGATAGAGCAAAAAAGATCACCAAAGCATTTGTTAAAATATTAAACAAAGCAGGTGTGAATTTTGCCGTTTTAGGAACAGAAGAAAGCGCTACAGGAGATCTAGCTAAAAGAGCAGGAAACGAATTTTTGTTTCAAATGCAAGCCATGATGAATATTGAAGTGCTAAACATGTATGAAGTGAAGCGTATTGTAACTTGTGATCCACACTCTTTCAACTGTTTAAAAAACGAATATCCAGGTTTAGGTGGTGTTTATGATGTTGTGCATCACACACAATTTATAAAGCAATTAATAGATTCTAAAAAACTAGACATCAAAGAAAGTGACTATAAAGGAAAACAAATAACTTTTCATGATCCTTGTTACCTAGGTAGAGCAAACTCCGAATACGATGCACCAAGAGATGTTTTAAGTTCGTTAAATGCAAATCTAGTAGAAATGAAACGCAGTAAAGCAACCGCTTTATGTTGCGGTGCTGGAGGAGCGCAAATGTTTAAAGAACCTGAAAAAGGAGATAAAGATATTAATGAGCTTCGTACAGAAGATGCATTAAAAACCAATCCAGATATTATTGCAACTGCTTGTCCGTATTGTATGACCATGATGTCTGATGGGGTTAAGGTAAAAGAAAAAGAAGCACAAATAAAAGTGATGGATATCGCAGAATTAATTGCTAGTTCTCAAGGATTGTAATTCCAAAAAAAAAAGCTATGTTAAGAAAAAACATTTTATTTATTTCCCTGTTTTGTGGGTTGCAATTTGCAAATGCTCAAACGGAAGAAAAAGATGCGTTACTAAATAAAATCTCCGTAGAAACTTGCGAATGTGTGGATGACAAAGGCTTAGACTACACTTCTAATAATACCACTAAACTAGAATTAGAATTTGGGTTGTGTATCATGGAAAGCTATGCTAGACATAAAAAAAAGGCGGAGAAACTTTTAAGTGTTTCTTTGAATGATGAAGCTTCACTAGAGCAA
>JAGPUY010000092.1 GCA_018067265.1 Oceanihabitans sp.
CTCGGCGTATGTATCTGCTGTTGCAGGAACCGGATACAATTCTGCGGTATCAAAGAAATTCACACCTTGATCTAATGCATAATCCATTTGTTCAAAACCTTCGTCTTGGGTATTTTGATTTCCCCAAGTCATGGTTCCTAAACAGATTTTACTTACTTTAATATTGGTGTTTGGTAGTGTTGTGTATTTCATAAAAATAGATTCAAGATCGCTTCGCTCCTAGATATTAGAACAAAGACTATTGTTATATATCCTTTAAAAGCTTTGAAACTTCGTCTAACTTTGGAGTCAAGATAACTTCAATTCTTCTGTTTTTTGCTTTCCCGTCTGCAGTATCATTACCTGCAATTGGTGCAAACTCTCCTCTTCCAGCTGCTGTTAAGTTTTCTGGATTAATCGCGTTATTTTCTCTCAAAATATTTACAATAGCGGTTGCTCTTTTGGTAGATAAATCCCAATTTCCCGAAATTTGCCCTGTTCCGGTATACGGTACATTATCGGTATGGCCTTCTATTAAAACAGCTATTTCTGGGTTATCTCCTAAAACAGTTCCTAATTGTTGTACCGCTTTTTTTCCTTGTGTACCAACGGCCCAGCTACCAGATTCGAAAAGTAACTTATTTTCCATAGACACATACACTTTTCCGTCACGTTGTTCTACCGTTAAACCTTTTCCTTCAAAATCGGTTAAAGCTTTAGAAATTGCATTTTTTAATTGCGTCATTGCTGCATCTTTAGACGCTATCACATTTTCTAATTCAGCAACTCTATTAGAACGTTGTTCCAATTCGCTTTTTAATTTTTCAAGTCTCATATTCTCCGCTTCCAAAGCTTGTTCTTTAGCTTCTAACTGCGCTAATAATTCTCTATTTTTCTGAGAATTCTCAGCTAGTGAAGCAGAGCTGTTTTTTTCTAAAGCATCATAAGAAGCCTTTAAATTTTCTAGATTTGTTTTAGACGCATTATAATCGGCTTGTAATTTATCGCGATTTGTAATAGCTGCATCATAATCACTCTTCAATTTTGCGTAATCGTTTTCCGTTTTATTATTTGCTCCTAATAGCGATTCGTTTGCATCAGAAAGTTTCCGGTTTTCCTTTTTTAAGTGTGCATATTTACTTTCTAAATCTTTATAGACTTTAGGCGAAACACAAGAAGTTATTAAAATGGTAGTTATTGCAATGGTTAAGATTCTATTTTTCATTTTACTTAAATTTGAGGTATTACTAATTTTCTATTTCTACTAAAACTGGACAATGATCACTATGTACAGCTTCTTGAAGTATAACGCTTCTTTTTATTTTTTCTTTTATCGGATTAGAAACCATAGTATAATCTAATCGCCAACCTTTATTATTCGCTCTAGAATTTGCACGGTAACTCCACCAGCTATATTCTTGTTTTTCAGGATGTATAAAACGAAAAGCATCTGTAAATCCGCTATCTATAAAACTTCCAATCCATTCTCTTTCTATAGGAAGAAATCCGGAAACGCCTTTCATTTTAGGGTTATGAATATCTATTTCTTCATGACATATATTATAATCACCACAAATAATAAGATTAGGAATTTCCTTTTTCAGATTATTTATATACTCTTGAAACATGTCCATATACTCCAACTTATGACTCAACCTTGCATCATTAGTTCCCGACGGCAAGTATAAACTCATTACGGAAACCCCATTAAAATCGGCACGAATGTTACGTCCTTCAAAATCCATAGATTCTATTCCTGTACCAAACGCCACATGATTTGGTTCCGTTTTACTTAAAATAGCAACCCCACTATATCCTTTCTTTTGTGCAGAAAACCAATAATTATACTTGTAACCCGCTTCTATAAAAACATCTAAATCCAGTTGTTCTTCCATTGCTTTTATTTCTTGCAAACAAATGACATCTGGATTTGCAGCTTTAAGCCATCCTATAAAGTCTTTTTTAAGTGCTGCACGAATTCCGTTTACGTTGTATGAGATTATTTTCAAAAGATTTTTATTTTAAAAAAAGTTATGTTTCAGCTAAAATAAATAATGCTTTACATTTACACTATTATATTAATGTCCTTTTAACAAAAAACTATCAACAAAATATTTTAGCTATTTTGCAGTTTTAGTATCGCATGAAGTTTATATACTTTCTTTTTATCTTTTTTATTGGTTTTACTGCTTTTGCACAAGATCAAGAATCGAACTACAAAACGAAAATCGTTGTGGTACAAGATAGTATTACCATAGATAGTATGAGTATAAATTCGGCGTACTTTACTATTAAAAGAAAAGATCACTCGGTAATTGATTCTACCTATTATATAGTTGATTTTGAAAAAGCCCTACTTACTTTTAAAAAACCGATAGAAACAGATTCTATACTTATAGAGTACTTAAAATATCCAGAATTTTTAACCAAAACCTATAAGCAGTTAGACGACAAAATAATTGTTCAAAGCACAGAAAACCAACAGCAATTATACAAAATAAATCAGTCCAGCGAAACCAACACTTTTACGCCTTTTGATGGTTTAACCACTTCTGGTAGTATTTCTCGAGGAGTTATTATTGGAAATAATCAAAACTCGGTTTTAAACAGTGAATTAGATTTACAAATTACAGGAAAACTGAATGATAAAGTTTCCCTTAGAGCTTCTATTCAAGATGCAAATATACCTTTACAAGAAAGCGGTTACTCCCAACGATTAGATGAATTTGATCAAGTATTTGTAGAACTTTTTAGTGACAATTGGAAAATTCGCGCTGGTGACGTAGACCTTCAAAACACACAATCTGCTTTTGCTAATTTTTCTAAACGCGTGCAAGGTCTTTCGCTTGGCGCAACGATAAATCATTCCGATTCTAAAACCAATATTTTCGCTGCAGGTGCAATTGTTAGAGGCCAGTTTACTTCCAGCCAATTTACCGCACAAGAAGGAAATCAAGGTCCGTATAAACTTCGTGGTCCTAGCGGCGAATTATTTGTACTTGTAGTTTCTGGTAGTGAAACGGTTTACGTTAACGGAGTCGCCCTAGAACGCGGAGAAAATAACGATTACATTATAAATTATAATGCTGGCGAAATCATTTTCAACGCGACTTTTCCTATTACTAGTGAAATGCGAATTACCGTAGATTACCAATATAGCGAACGAAACTACTCTAGATTGGTGGTTTATGGTGGAAGTAATTACGAAAGTGAAAAACTAAAACTCGGATTCTCCGTTTATAGCGAGAATGATGCAAAAAACAACCCGTTACAACAAAATCTTTCTAGTGAGCAAGTGGAGATCTTAGCAAATGCTGGAGACGATGAAACATTAATGACTGCGCCATCGGCATCTCCAGAAGCATACAATGAAAATAGAATTTTATATAAAAAGGAAATCGTAAGTGGCGTGGAAACCTTTGTGTTTTCTAACAATGAAGACGACGAATTATTTAGTGTTAACTTTTCTTTGGTTGGCGATAATCAAGGAGATTACATTATAAGCAGTATTAATGCTATCAGCACTATTTATGAATATAACGGAGTAGGTCAAGGAAACTACCAACCCATCACAAGACTAGTTGCGCCAAACAAATTACAAATAGCGGTTGTTAACGGAAACTATGCGCCAAGCGAGAAGACAAATATTGGTTTTGAAGTTGCCGGAAGTAAAAATGATTTAAACTTATTTTCTAATATAGACGATGGCAATAACGACGGATTTGCTGCAAAAATAAAGCTAGAACAAGCAATTATTAAAAAGGATAGTCTTTGGAATGTAAACGCTTTTGCAGATGCGAACTACATTCAAGAAGATTTTAGAACCATTGAGCGTTTGTACAATGCAGAGTTTATTCGCGATTGGAATATTGACCAGTCTACAAGTAATCAAAACGTCATTAACAATGGGAACCAAACGCTTTTTGCTTCTGGTGTTCAAGCGCTTCATCAAGAAAAAGGATTAGCAAAATATCAATTTGAATATTTAAATTATTCGGAAAACTTTAACGGAAGTAGACACATTATTTTTGGTGATTTAAAACTCAACAAATGGCAAATACTCTCAAACTCTAGTATATTAAATGCGGAATCTAATGTAAATACGTCTACTTTTTTACGAAGCTATAATCGTATCACCTATAATTTAAAAAATGCTTGGGTTGGCACAAAACTAGCTGTAGAAAACAACGAACAAAAAAACAAAGTAAGCGATTCTTTTACCGAGCTAAGCCAACGTTACAAATCGTATGAAGTCTTTACAGGAATTGGTGATAGCACCAAAATATTTGCAGAAATTGGATATAAGCACCGGATTAATGATAGTTTGGTAAATGGAAATCTTCAAAAAGTAAATACCTCCAACACCTATTATATAGATTCCAGAATTATTCAAAACAACAACACTAATTTATCCCTTTATGTAAATTATAGAACCCTAAATAATACAGACGAATCTTTAGAAAAGGAAGAATCTTTAAATTCTAGAATGCAATTCAGTCAGAAATTATTTAAGCAAATGATACATTGGAATACGGTTTACGAAACCAATTCTGGAACCTTAGCACAACAAGAATTTACCTATGTAGAAGTAGAAGCAGGACAAGGCGCTTACACTTGGATTGATTACAATAACAATAGCATTCAAGAGTTAGAGGAATTTGAAATTGCCCAATTTACAGACCAAGGTACCTATATAAGAGTACTACTTCCTAATCAAGTATTTGTAAAAACGCATCAAAATAGATTTAGTCAAACAGTAACTTTAAATCCGCTGCAATGGTCTAATAGTGAAAATGGATTCAAAAAGGTGGCTTCTCATTTTTATAATCAAACTTCCTATTTAATAGACCGAAAGCAAAAACGAGAAGGCAGTACTTTTAACCTCAACCCTTTTAGTGATGATGAAGAAAAACGCCTTGGTTTGCAGTCTAATTTTAGAAATGTTTTCTTTTTTAATAGAGGAAAACAACATTACACAACCTCCTATACTTTTTTAACCAATAGCTCTAGAAATCTATTAACTATAGGTTCTTTAGAAGCGAAATCTAAAAGTCATCAATTGCTTTTCAATCATAAATTCGCAACCAATTGGTTAGCAAATCTGCTAACTAGTTTAAACACCAACGAAAGTAAAAGTGAAAATTATACCAGTAAGAATTATACGATTGAAGAAACGCAACTAAATCCTAAGCTTTCCTATTTATTGAATGACAATACACGTTTTGACATTTTCTACCAATACACAAATAAAGATAACACGATTGGAGATTTAGAAGCTTTAAAACAACAAAAGTACGGTGCTTCGTTTGCTTTTTCTAGCAAACAGCAAATGGCAATTTCTGGAGAATTCAACTATTTTGCTAATCAATTTACGGGTAATGCAAGCTCTCCTGTAGCCTATCAAATGCTGGAAGGTTTACAGCCAGGAAAAAACTTTACTTGGACATTTCTAGCACAAAAAAAACTAACCAAATACCTAGATTTAAATCTAAGTTATTTTGGTAGAAATACAGAAACTAGCAAAACTATTCACACTGGAAACATACAATTAAAAGCTTATTTTTAAGACATTTGTAACCTTTGTTACCGTTTGATTCCGCTAATTTTGTAATTTAGCACTTCCTATGAGTAAAGTTTTAGTATTTACATATTCCTTTTTGATTCTCTTTCAGAGTTTCAACATAAACCTAGAAGATATTTCTAAGTTTAATGTATTGCTAGACCATGCCGAATTTCATAAAGAAATGTATGGCGATACGTTTTTTCAGTTTTTAGCGGAACATTATGGAGACGCTAAAGTAACGCATGGAAACGATCATAAAGAACATGAAGACTTACCGTTTAAGGACAGTCATCACATGTGCACACATATTAACACTTCTTTTATAAGTATTGATCCATTCGAGTTTACCTATCCCGAATTTATCGAAATTCCTTTTAACTTTCACTATACCGAAACAATAACAGATTCTGAAAAAACAGCTGTGTTTCAGCCACCCAAATACGCATAATTCATTTTAGATTTCAATCCTGTTTTATAAAACAGGCATTTATTATTTCTTAAATTATTATGAATTATGTTAGAAAACATCATAAAATTCAGCTTAAAAAATAAGTTGATAATATTTCTATTTACAGCATTTATTGTAGGATTTGGTATTTTTTCTTTAACCAAAATACCCATTGGCGCAGTGCCAGACATTACCAACAATCAAGTACAAGTCATTACAACATCTCGTAACTTATCTACACAAGATGTAGAGCAGTTTATCACGTATCCTGTAGAGTTAGAAATGGCAAATTTACCAGGCGTTGAAGAAATTCGTTCGGTTTCCAAATTCGGATTATCTGTGGTAACCATTGTATTTAGTGACGATTTAGGTACTTATTTACCAAGACAACTTATTGCTGAAAAAATAAAATCGGCTTCCGAGCAAATACCAGAAGGTTTTGGTTCTCCAGAAATGGGCCCAATAACTACCGGTTTGGGCGAAATTTACCAATACATTTTAGATGTAAAACCGGGTTATGAAGACCAATACTCTACAACCGATTTGCGCACCATTCAAGATTGGATTGTAAAGCGTCAATTATCCGGAATTCCTGGAGTAGTTGAAGTCAATACTTGGGGCGGATTTTTAAAGCAATACGAAGTTGCTATCAACCCAAACAAGCTAAACGCTATGCATATTACTATCGCAGAAATTTATGAAGCGTTAGAAAAAAATAACAGTGTTTCTGGTGGCGGTTATATTGAGAAAAACAACAAAGCCTTTTTTATTCGTGGTGAAGGATTGGTAGCTTCGTTAGAAGATATTAAAAACATTGTTGTTAAAAATGATGGTACACCTATTTACATTAAAGATGTTGCTACGGTTGGCTTTGGAAGCGCAACGCGTTTTGGAGCCATTACCGGAAATGGAGAAGGCGAAAAAGTATTAGGACAAATCATGATGCTTAAAGATGGTAACTCTAAAGAAGTTATTGACACCGTTAAAGAACGCGTGGCATCTATTCAAAGCACATTACCAGAAGGTGTTTATATTAATGGCTTTTTAGAGCGAAGTGAACTGATTGCCAAAACCACATTTACCGTTGCCGAAAACTTAATACTAGGATCGCTAATTGTCATTTTTGTAGTGGTTTTATTACTTGGTAATTGGCGTTCTGGTTTGGTAGTTGCTTCGGTGATTCCTTTAAGTTTATTATTTGCAATTATTTTGATGCGTCAATTTGGTGTAGATGCAAATTTAATGAGTTTAGGTGCCATCGATTTTGGAATTATCATTGATGGCGCTGTAATTATAGTCGAGTTTATTGCGTTTCAAATCATGTCCAAATCGGCACATCTTTCTGAAATTAGCAAAAACGAAAAACAAGCTGAAATTGACCAAATAACACTAAAAAGCGCTTCGAAAATGATGAATTCTGCCATTTTCGGACAATTAATCATCTTAATCGTGTTTATTCCAATTCTATCTTTAAGTGGTATTGAAGGTAAAATGTTTAAGCCTATGGCAATGACTTTCAGCTTTGCCCTAATTGGCGCCATGATTTTGTGTTTAACCTATGTTCCAGTAGTCTCATCCCTATTTTTAAAACCAAGTAAGCAGTCCGCAAAAAACATTTCGGTTAGATTAATGCATTTTCTAAATAAAGGCTACCAACCTATTATTCATTGGGCTTTATCCAATAAAAAAATAGTAATTGTATTGGCCGCTATTTTATTAGCTTCCAGTGTTTGGATTTTTAGTAAAATGGGAGGTGAATTTATTCCCACTTTAGATGAAGGTGATTTTGTTATTCAACCGGTTTTAAAAACAGGAACATCCCTTGGGAAAACAATAGAAATTACCACTAGAATAGAACAAATTCTTTTAGACAACTTCCCCGAAGTCGACCAAGTAGTTAGTAGAATTGGTGCTGCAGAAGTACCAACAGACCCAATGTCTATGGAACAAAGTGATGTCATTATAAAACTGAAACCTAAAAAAGAATGGACATCTAATTATAGTAAAGATGAACTAGCAGATAAATTTAAAGAAGCTTTGTCTGTAATTCCAGGAATGGAAGTGGAGTTTACACAACCCATAGAAATGCGATTTAACGAGCTAGTTACTGGTGTTCGTGCAGATGTTGCGATTAAATTATTCGGAGAAGACTTAAGCGTTTTAGCCACGAAAGCAAACGAAATTAAAGCGCTTATTGAAAATGTAGAAGGCGCTGTAGATCTTTCGGTAGAAAAAGTAGAAGGACTACCACAAATGAGTGTGAAATTCGACAGAAGTAAAATTGCTCGTTACGGACTTAATATTTCCGATTTAAACGATGTTATTTCTATGGGATTTGCTGGTAAAACCGCGGGAAGTGTTTTTGAAGGTGAAAAACGTTTTGATTTAGTACTGCGTCTTGAGGAAAATAACAGAAAAGACATACGAAGCCTTCAAAACTTATATGTAGATACACCTAACGGAAATAAAATTCCGCTTAGCGAATTAGCAGAAATTAGCTATACAACTGGCCCTGCGCAAATATCTAGAGACGACACCAAGCGCCGCATTGTGGTTGGACTTAATGTTAGAAATAGAGATTTACAATCTGTTGTAAATGATGTACAACAAATTATAGACAGCAAGTTAAAATTACCTGTTGGTTATACGATTACTTATGGCGGCCAATTTGAAAACTTACAAAGTGCAAAAGACCGATTATTAGTAGCTGTTCCTGTAGCTTTAGTCTTAATCTTTATATTGCTTTATTTTGCGTTTCACTCCATAAAAGAAGCACTAATTGTGTATTCTGCGATTCCGTTGTCTGCAGTAGGTGGCATCCTATTATTATGGATTAGAGATTTACCTTTTAGTATATCTGCAGGTGTTGGTTTTATTGCTTTATTCGGTATTGCAGTGCTAAACGGCATTGTGCTAATCGAGCATTTTAAAGAGCTTAAAGCAGAAGGTATTAAGAACATTGAAGAACGCATTAAAAAAGGGACTTCCGAGCGTTTACGACCTGTTTTATTAACTGCAGCTGCTGCTGCTTTAGGGTTTTTACCTATGGCTATTTCTACCAATGCAGGAGCAGAAGTACAACGTCCTTTAGCAACAGTTGTTATTGGTGGTCTGGTTACGGCAACCATGTTGACCTTAGTAGTTTTACCCGTTTTATACGCTTGGTTTGAAGAAAAAAAGGAACTTAAGATAAATAAGAAAGCAATAGTTTCGGTAATTATTTTGCTTTTTACTTTTAGTATACAAGCACAAAACAAGCCATTAAATGTTGCACAGACTTTAGAATTAGCAATAGAAAACAATGCGAATTTAAAAGCAGAAAACTTAAAAATCGATCAGTCCAATGCTTTAGTAAATTCGGCTTTTATGTTTGACAAAACCAATATTTATTATAATTATGACGAAAGTAATTTAGCTATAAATAACGAGCCACTTAAAGTCTTTGGTATCTCGCAAGACTTTAAATTCCCAACGGTTTATTTTGCGGAAAAGAGAGTAAACCAAGCTAAAGTAAAGGTACAAGAAGCCAATTTTAGTTTGCAATTACAGCAAGTAAAAAAGCAAGTTTATGCGAATTATTACCAATTAAGCTACGCTAAAAACAAAGCTAAAAATTATAAATATTTAGATAGTTTGTATCAAGATTTTGCAAGAAAAGCGGAACGTCGTTTTGAGTTAGGGGAAACGAATTATCTAGAAATGATTACCGCAAAATCAAAACAAAGGCAGTTAGAAACCTACTATAAACAGTCGCTTCAAGAGGTTGTTTTATATAGGGAACAACTTAAAAAAACAGTACAAGTAGACACTATTACTATTGCTGATGGTTTGCTTGAAAAACTAGAAGTAGAACAATTATCTATTACTCAAAATGTTGGTTTGTCTGTTTTTGATGCGTCTATTGATTATCAAAAAGTGCAAACCAAGCTAGAAAAGCAAAGCGTACTTCCATATTTAAATGCCGAATATTTTCAAGGTACCAACAGTGGTTTAAACGATAATATTAAAGGCTATCAATTAGGGCTTAAAATTCCTATTCTGTTTGGCAGACAACGTTCTAAAATTAAAGCAGCCAAAATTGCTCAAGAGGTTATTGTAGAGCAAAAACAAGACTATCAAACGCAATTAAATGCAGAGCATCAATCGTTATTGGCAAAGCTTCAGCAGTATGAAGAAGCAATTAATTATTATGAAACGCAAGGACAAACGCTTTCCGAAGAAATTATAAAAACAGCAAATAGAACCTTTAAAGAAGGGGAAATTGATTTCTTTCAATACATACTAAGTTTAGAGACTGCAAAAGATATTCAGCTTAGTTATTTAGAGCAATTAAATCAATACAATCAAACCGTTATTACCATCAATCACTTAACATTATAAAAAGATGAAAAACATATATATATTATTATTTTCACTGGTTTTAGTAGCCTGCGGAAATTCAGAAAAAAAAGCAGAAATAGTTCCAGAAATGGAAACACATAACAACGAAATCACCATCACAAAAGCACAGTTTGAAGGTGAAAAAATGGCGTTTGGCACCTTAGCTGAATACGATTTTAATGAAACCGTACAAGTAAACGGTATGATAGATGTACCACCACATAACAAATCTAGCGTTACTACTTTTACTGGTGGTTATATTACAAAAACACCTTTATTAATTGGTGATAGCGTAAAAAAAGGACAACTTTTAGTAACGCTTGAAAATCCAGAATTTGTGGAGCTTCAGCAAAACTATTTAGAAGTTTCAGAGCAATTAAATTACTTAAAATCGGAGTACCACAGACAAAAAACGTTGTTTGAAGAAAAGATTACTTCCGAAAAAAACTACCTAAAAGCGGAAAGCGCTTACAAAAGCAATCTTGCGCACTACAATGGTTTACGCAAAAAATTACAAATGTTAAATCTTAATCCGAGTCGTATAGAACAAGGACGTATTTCTTCCACTATCAATTTATACGCACCAATTTCTGGCCATGTTACAAAGGTGAATGTAAGTAATGGAACCTATGTTTCGCCAAGCGATGTTATTATGGAAATTGTGGATATTGACCATATTCACTTAGAATTATCTGTCTTTGAAAAGGACATTATGCAAATTAAAAAAGATCAGAAAATTTTGTTTAAAATCCCTGAAGCTTCTAACAAAACCTATGCCGCAGAAGTACATTTAGTTGGTACCACAATTGATGAACAAACGAGACGTGTAAAAGTACATGGACACGTAGATAACGACAAAGAAAACTTTATTGTTGGGATGTTTGTGGATGCAGATATTATTGTGGACAGCACGAAAAGCGTAGGAATTCCAAAAGAAGCGATTATTGAAGTTGGCGACGCATTTTATGTTTTAGTTTTAGAAGCACAACAAGGTGAGGAATTTCATTTAGAAAAAGTTAAATTAGAGCTTGGAAAACAAACCGAAACGAATGTCGAAATTTTAAATGCTGAAGTTTTAAAAGACAAACAAATCCTTGTAAAAGGAAACAGTATGCTATTAAATGATGGTGAAGGCGGACATAGTCACTAATCAAAACTTAAAACAGATAAGATGGAAAACCCTAATAATGAAGCACATAACCACAGTCATAATTTAATTTTTGGCAAAAAAACAGAACTGTATTTTGCAATACTGTGCGGTATTTTTTTAGTCGCCGGTTTTACTATGGCAAAACTAACCGGTTTACCAACATGGTCCTCATTAACAAGTTATATCATAGCTTACTTTTTTGGTGGTTATTTTATAACTATTGAAGCTTCAAAAAAAATTCCAAAAGGAGCATTTGATATCGATTTTTTAATGATTGCTGCCGCAATAGGAGCTGCATACATTGGCAGTTGGGCAGAAGGTGCATTACTATTATTCTTATTTAGTTTAGGGCATGCATTAGAGCATTATGCAATGCATAAAGCTAAAAAATCTATTGAAGCTTTAAGCGATTTATCACCAAAAACCGCATTGGTTAAAAATGGAAATCAGCTTATAGAAACACCAATTGAAGATTTAAAAATCGGCAATATTATTGTTGTTAAACCAAACACCAAAATAGCAGCAGACGGCGTAATCATAACTGGAAATAGCAGCATCAATCAAGCGCCAATAACGGGAGAAAGTATGCCTGTCGATAAAACGGCAATTGCTTCCACAGTAGAGTTACCAGAATTTAAACATATCGATAAAAAGCATATCGCATTTACAGGAACTATAAATGGAGATAGCACTATCGAAGTACATGTTTTAAAACTAAGTCAAGATTCTACAGTTGCTCGATTAATTAAAATGGTTAGTGAGGTGGAAACACAGAAATCGCCAACACAACGTTTAACCAAAAAATTCGAAAAATGGTATGTACCAATTGTTATAATTGTGGTCGTTCTTTTATGTTTTGCTTATCTAATTATAGACGAAACGTTTAATGAAAGTTTATACAGAGCAATAACGGTTTTAGTAGCCGCTAGTCCTTGTGCATTGGCAATATCCACGCCAAGCGCAGTACTTAGTGGTATAGCAAGAGCGGCACAAAAAGGGGTTTTAATTAAAGGTGGAAAAGCGCTAGAAGACTTAGGAAGTATTACCACCATTGCATTTGATAAAACAGGAACTTTAACCGAAGGAAAGCCAAAACTCACCAACGTCATTCCATTAAATAATTTTGAAGAAAAGGAATTTTTACAAATCGTTTTGGAGGTGGAAAGCTTAAGTAATCATCCGTTAGCGAAAGCAATAGCTAAAGACGTTGCAAAATTGCATAACATCCGTTTTAAAAACACTGCTACAAACATTGAAGCCATTCAAGGCAAAGGTATTACGGCGACTTATGAAAACGCTAAAGTATTTATTGGTAATTTAAAATTGATGGAAGATGAAGGTATAAGAGTAACGGATGTGGTAACTTCTAAAATGGATGGTCTATTACAAAACGGACATACGGTAATGCTTGTGGCTTTTAAAAAGGAAGTTATTGGTATCCTTGGCGTGATGGATGTTCCAAGAAAAACAGCTGCAGCTACACTTAAAAAGCTAAAATCCATTGGTATAAAACGAATGATTATGCTAACTGGAGATCATCAAAATGTTGGGGATGCCATTGCTAAACAAATAGGTTTAACCGAGGCAAAAGGAAACTTATTACCAGAAGATAAAGTTGCTGCTATTAAAAATTTACTAGCTACAGATGGAAAAATCGCTATGGTTGGTGATGGCGTAAATGATGCTCCAGCAATGGTTTTAAGCACGGTTAGTGTTGCCATGGGAGCAGCAGGAAGCGATGTTGCTTTAGAAACTGCAGATGTAGCGCTAATGTCGGATAAAATTGAAAATTTACCTTTTGTAATCGGGTTAAGTAGAGCCTCTAAACGGATTATAAAAGAAAACATTTTTATAAGCTTAGGTGTTGTTGCTGTGCTGGTGCCCGTTACCATTTTAGGACTAACCAACATTGGAATCGCTGTTTTGTTTCATGAAGGCTCCACAGTGGTAGTCGTTTTAAATGCTTTACGACTATTAGCCTACAAAGAGCATATATAAATATAGATTTTTGACGCAACCTTTTCTTATTTTGTGCATCTACTATTGGAACAACTTTTGATTAATGAAAACGACTTCTCGATACAAAATTGCAGAAAAGCAATTTCACTCGAAGTGTCATAAAAAATAAACAAATGAAAAAAGCCCTTTTAGGATTATTGTTATTTACCTCTTTTGCTACTTTTGCTCAAGAAGACATGCAAGAAGAAAAAGTAAAACACAGTGAAGTTAAAGTAAATGCTTTTAACCTCATAGTTTTTAAATCTGTAGATTTCTCTTATGAATATTTAATCGATTCTGAATCTTCTGTTGGCGCTTCTATACTTATTAATTTACAAAATCAAGAAGACAGAGATTTTAGTGATGGCCCTGTTTACAATGAAAAATTTGCGTTCACGCCTTACTACAGACGCTATTTTTCTAGTCAGTATGCTTGGGGATTTTTCTTAGAAGCATTTGGTATGTATAATATACAAGATGATAGTAATGAAGATTACACTTACGACCCCATTGCCGACGACTATCAATATGTGTACTCCGACGAAACTTCTAACAACCTAGCATTTGGTATGGCTGTTGGTGGAAAATTTGTAAGTAAAAAAG
>JAGPUY010000391.1 GCA_018067265.1 Oceanihabitans sp.
TTTTGTACGCCATTTTAATACATTCCAGTAATTAGCTTTAGAAACTTTATTGTTTTCATACGGAGTAAAAATGGAGTATCTAAACTTTTTGTCAAAAGCATAATTTACACTGATATAATCGGTACCGCAAGACAGTAAAAACACTTTTTTGTTGTGTTTGAAAAGGTGTTCTAATAATGGGATCTCTAATTCAGGAATCGTACAAAAAGGGTTTTCATTTATTAATTGAACAACATCATAATTAACAAGCTTGCTTTTGTGTTTGTCAATTTGCCTTTTCGTACTCAAAGAAGTAATATCTATTGCTGTTAATTTATAGATTATTTTTTTTGCTAAAAGTAGAATCCCTTTGTGATACGAATTTTTAAAATAAATATCTACAGGATAGTTTTTAAAATCGTCACCAAAACCAGCAATAGTAACTTGTACTCCAAGTGATTCTAACCCTTCTTTTAGAGAATTATGTAATCTACTATATTCTCCTATTAATAAAACTTTCATTTACTATCTTTGGTTTCTAAAAATTTACCCTTGCAAAATAACAATAAAAAAAAGATTTGTGTGGTTACCTCTTCACTTGCTAAAGGAGGAGCAGAAAAATCTTCGGCAACACTTACCCATATTTTACATAATCTAGGTTATAATGTGCATGTGGTAACGCTGTTATCGCAAGTCGAATATGCGTATTCTGGTACCCTTTTTAATTTAGGGGAATTTAAAGATAAAAACGATACTTTTTTAGGAAAAATAAAAAGATTCAGAAAATTAAAGCAATACTTTAAAGAGCATCATTTTGATTGTATTATCGATAATAGATATCGTGTCTTAGCCTACAGAGAATTTATATTCACAAAATATTTGTACCGGCATATTCCTGTAATTTATGTGCTTCATAATTATGTGCAAGAAAAAACATTTACTCCTTATAAATGGTTGAATGTTTGGTTGTATAAAAACGAAACATTTACTGCCGTTTCCGAAGAAATAAGTCAGAAATTTAAAAAAGAATTTCAAATTAAAAAGATGCATACGATTTATAATGCATTTGATTTCGAGAAAATCGAAAGAAAGGCTTTAGATTCCAATGTGTTGGAAGCGCAAAAGAATACATATATTATTTATTATGGAAGGATAGACGATCAGCACAAGAATTTAAAACTTTTATTAAATGCTTATAAAGCATCCAAATTACCAGCCCAAAACATTAAATTATGGATACTTGGTAATGGCGAAGATCTAAACGAAATAATAACGTACACAAAAAAAATACAATTAGACACACATGTGGTATTTAAGGGGTTTACTGTAAATCCGTATCCGTATGTAAAAAACGCTTTGTTTACTATGCTTACAAGTAGGCACGAAGGTTTTCCTATGGTAATCCCAGAATCGTTAGCATTAGCAACTCCAGTAATTTCTGTAAACTGTAACTCTGGGCCAAGAGAAGTAATACAAAATAAAGTAAATGGGTTGCTAGTAGAAAATTATAACATAAATGCACTAGCGGAAGCTATGGATAGTTTTATATTTGACAAAACATTGTATCAACACTGTAAAGCAAATGCAAAACAAAGTGTTGCTAGGTTTTCTATAGAGAAGATTGCTAAGGATTGGAAAAAAATAATTGAAAGGACATGAGTCATACTACTATAAAAGATATAAAAATTATTGATATACCTAGAATTGCAGATAGTAGAGGCAATCTAGCTGTTATTGAGAAAGATTGTACTCCTTTTGAAATTAAAAGAGTGTATTATTTGTATGATGTGCCCAGTGATGCATATCGAGGTGGTCATGCACATAAAGAACAATTAGAGTTTTTGGTTGCCTTAAGTGGTAGTTTTACTGTTATTTTAGATGATGGAGAAAGTAAACAATCTATTACACTTAATAAACCCAATAAAGGCTTGTTAATACCTGTAGGGATTTGGCGTGAGCTGGAAGATTTTTCTTCCGGATCTGTTTGTTTGGTGTTAGCTTCAAATGTTTTTGATGAAAGTGATTATATTCGTGAATACAAAGACTTCGAGTTATTTAAACGGACTTAAATTAACATGAAACTGTCGTAGTAATTTTTGTGTTTTCATTAAAAAGACTAAAGTGCTTTTATTACAGCTAAGTAAAAAACGCTGCTTAGCATTCAAATTGTTTTTGTTTACATGCTTTAAATAAAACGCCATCTGCTCTTTATTACCTGCAAGCTTGTATTGCAAAGCAATAGAAAACCTATTAAAATCTAGATACTTCTTTAAAGAGGTATTGCTTTTAGCAGCTTCTTCATATACATCTAAATCTAAAAATTGTCTTAAATTGGTATTTGTATTAGAAATCCTATTATCCGCATGTAAGTTATAAATAGCAGTAACCTTATTATTAAAGGCTATTGGATGTTGTATCGCAATTTTTATCCATAAATCGGTGTCTTCTCCAGCACCTAGTGTGATCTTTTCATCAAAACCATTAAAGGCCTCCAATATTTTTTTAGGAACCATTACTGCAGATGTCCACGCAACACAGCTAAACTGACTGGATTTAAAATAGTCTTTAACAATACCATTCCATGCATTAGGAATGTCTATATAATCGGATTCTAATGAGATTTCCCCCATTTTTTTCACATATGCATTTGCATATAAACCACAGTTAGGAAAATCTTCAGATAGTTTTTTAAGCTGTTCTAGATGCTTGTTTAGCCATAAGTCATCGGCGTCTAAAAATGCAATATATGCAGCACTAGCTTTTTTTACACCAAAGTTTCTAGCATGAGAAACACCTTGGTTTTTAATAGTAAATACTTGTATTCTAGAATCGTTAAAGATACTTATGCTATTTAGACTAGCGTCTGTAGAGCCATCATTAACAACAATGATTTCAAAATCTTGAAACGTTTGGTCAAGAACACTTTGTATTGTTTGCACAATAAAATGTTCTTTGTTGTATAATGGAATTACTATAGAGAAAAATGGCATTAATTAGGCGTGTAAGTAACAAAGGTAGCTTAATCTGTATAAATCAAATAGGTATAGCGATGGTTTTTTTGAAAGTAAGTTTTTATCAAAAGAACCTTTAAAATTTCTATAAATATATGCCAATAGATAATGTAGCTTTACTTTTTTAAGTTTGAAAAATACTTTGGTAATTAATGTGTAGTTTTTAGGTATTAAGTCTTGTTCTAAAAATAAATGTAATGCATCAATAGATTCAATAGATTTTCTTAAAAAGACACTACTTTCTTCTAAACCTAAGTGGTACGTTGGGTTTTCAATATGTGCTACTTGTATTTTATTTAATTTTAAGTGATACGAAAACAAAGTGTCTTCGTGTCTTAAATTAGGAATGTCTTCATCAAAAGTAACCACGTTAAAAACCTCTTTTCTAATTAAAAAATTAAGCGTTAAAAAGCTTAAGTAAATGTTTTTATTTCTTTTAGATGTGGAAAGTGCTTCGCGTTTTCTTCCGTAAGTCCAACGCAATAAATGATCATTATCTGGCTTCTTTTCATTATACAAAATCCCGCCATAAATAACTTGAGAGCTTGTAGCGATAGATTTTAAATAGCTAGCAATAAAATTATTTTCTTTTGGTAGTACATCGGCATCCAAAAAAAGTAACCATTCAAACTTCGCTTCTTTTGCTAAAAGATTCCGAATAGCACTTCTACCAATATTTTTGTCTAGTATGAGATACTTGGTGTTTTCTAGATTATTTATCTCTTTATTAGCACTAATAATGGCATTGTCTGTGGAGCCATCATCATAACATAATATTTCAAAAGCAACATCCAGCTTTTTTATTTGTGCATACACTTCAGCAACAAGAGCGCTAATATTGTAATTGTATGTAGGTATTAATATGGAGAGCATGAATGCTTGTTAGATTTATTCAAAACTAACAAAAATAATGTAATCTGTTTGCTATTGGTATAGTAATTGTAATTTTGTTCGTATGAAGAAAATCTGTCTTAGCATTTTATCCGTCTTATTTGTTGCGTTATGCATTGCACAACAGGAGTTTCATGTGTTTCCTGAAAACCATAAAACAACACCTGGGAAATCCATAGGGAACGGTTCCCTACAAAATCCTTGGGATTTACAAACCGCATTAACGCAATCTAATAAAGTAGTTAAAGGAGATGATATCATTTGGTTGCATGAAGGTGTATATAATGGTAGATACAATAGTACCCTTAACTGCACAATACCTAATAAATTTATAACAGTAAGTGCATATCCAAATGATCGAGTGATTTTAAATGGAAATGTTTCTTCTACCAACGGACAGACGCTAGGCATTCGTGGCGGACAAGTAATTTATAAGGATTTTGAAGTTACTTGGTTGGGTGATTTTAATAGAGATTTTAGAATTAAGAAATTTAAGGGAATTGCTGGAGTGTATCATTTAGAAGGAAGAAATTGCAAGTTTATAAACCTTAAAATATATAATAATACTGGTTTAGGTTTTGGTTCTTGGAAAAGTACAGGAGGCACCTTAATTACAGAATGTTTTGTTTTTAATAACGGTGTAATTAATGAAAAAGGAAGAGGTGCAGGAGAAGGTTTTTATGTACAGAATAAAAGCGAAGAAGAACGAATTATAAAAAACAATGTCATTTTTAATAATTACTATAAAGGTATTGAGGTTTGGTCGGCTGGTAGAAATGCGGATTTTGAATATGTTAAAAATATAACCTTAGATAATAATGTGATATTTAATAGTGGTTTGCCAGCAAATAAATACACGGTAGATAATATTATTGTCGCTTCAGATGATAGAAATGCTATTAATATTGCCAAAAACATTAAAGTTACCAATAACACATTATATCATAACACGAACTATTTAAAAAATGAAGTAAATGGAAATGCACCTTCTTTAACTTTAGGTTTTTATCATAAAGCACCAGTAGAAAACGTTTTGGTAGCGAATAATATTATTTTAGGAAGAAATAACGCATTAAGAATACTGTATGCAAAAACCCTAACCTTTAAAAATAATATCGTTTATACGGGTTATATGACTTTTACAAACTCGGTTTTCGAATTAGCAAAAAATAAAAATTGGAAGTTTTCTAATAATGTATACTATTCTAAAAAAGCTGCAGGTTTTCGAATTCATAAAACAAACTATTCATTTAATGACTGGAAAACGAAGTTTAGCATAGATATAGATAGCCAAAAAAAGCACATTGGTGCATTTAACCTAGACAACGTTTTAGATATTACAAAAAGTGAATATAAAACGAATAGTTACCGAGTCGTTATTTTTAATAAAGAGGAGCGAGATGTGGTAGTCGATTTCTCGGAATACAACATCCAAAAAGGAAGTAAGTATACTATTATAGATGTAGAGAACTTAGATCGTGTTTTAAAGACTGGTACACTAACGGAAGATGCTAAAATTACAGTGCCAATGCAAGCGGTAAATCC
>JAGPUY010000398.1 GCA_018067265.1 Oceanihabitans sp.
GTAAATAACATCGTCTTGTGCTAGGTAGTAACTCTGGTTGTTTAGTACAGAAATAGAGGTTAAATCAAATTTGGCATACTGCTTTTTACCATTATTATCTCTAATAAGTAAAACGTTATCTCTTCTACCGTAAATGGTTAAATCTCCAGCATAACCTAATGCTTCTGATAGCGATATTTTTTCGTCTTCTAAAACAAATGTCCCTGGATTACGCACTTCTCCTAAAACGGTTACCGTAAAGTTGATTAGTCTAATATTGATGATTGGATTTTTTAGGTATTCTTTTAATCTTTCTTTTAATAATTCGGTTGCTTCTGTTCTTCCTAAACCTCCTATTTTAATTTGTCCGAGTACTGGAAATTCAATATTACCAAATTTATCCACTAAATAGGTCTGCATTTTGGTGCTACCTTGCGTTACAATTGCCGATTGACCTTCTGATATTGTAGGCAAGTTAAATGGTCTTGCAGCTTCTGGGTCTAATGAGGAAACAATGATTGAAATTTTGTCATTAGTTTTATAAACGACATCGGTGTTAAAATCTAATGGCTCATAGTCTGCAAGGGATTCGTCTTGAAAATAGGTTACTTCTTGCGTGGTTCCGCAGGATGAAAATAGCAGAATGGCTAATAGAGTAACAACAATACTAGTCTTTGGTTGGTTGAAAATTGGTTTCATGATTAATAGCATTTTTTTAATTTATTTTATGTTTAAAACATCGTATTTGGTGTTGTTAGGGTTGTATTCTGGTACTATGTCTTTTATTATAGAAACTATTTCAATATTGGAAGAAGTAGAATCTAGCAGTAGTAATTTTTTTATTTTTTCTAATTGATTTTCATTTACATCTCTACATTTAGCAATCATTATTTTTTCGTTATACGTTGGTTTGGTGTTCTCTCCGTCTATTAATAGTTCTTCAAAAATTTTCTCACCAGGACGTAATCCAATTATTTTTATGTCGATATCACTTGGGTAATTTAGTCCAGAAAGTGCAATCATGTTTTTGGCTAGATCTATAATTTTAACCGGTTTTCCCATATCGAAAACAAATATTTCTTCTCCTAATCCCATTGCGGCAGCTTCCAATACTAATTGACTCGCTTCGGGTATCGTCATGAAATAACGAATAATATCTTTATGCGTTACGGTTAATGGTCCGCCAGCTTCTATTTGCTTTTTAAATAGTGGAATCACAGAGCCATTAGATCCTAGAACATTACCAAATCTTGTGATTATGAATTTCGTTTTTCCTTTTACTATGTTTTTCTGGCAGAAAATGCATATTTCGGCAATTCGCTTCGTTGCTCCCATTACATTGGTTGGGTTTACCGCTTTGTCTGTCGATATTAAAATGAATTTTTCTGCGCCATGCTTCATCGCTAGTTCTGCAGTGTTGTATGTGCCAAATATATTTACGCTAACCGCTTCAAACGGATTGTTTTCCATTAAAGGCACGTGTTTATAGGCTGCCGCGTGAAATATAATTTCGGGTTTATAACTATTGAAGATTTGATCTAAACGCTGTTTATTTCTGACATCTGCAATAATAGTTTCAACATTTGTTATGTTGTTTCTTTTAAGTTCTTGTTGTAAATCATATAAAGCAGATTCTGAGTTATCTATAATTACTAATTTTTTATATTGGAAGCCACTTAGTTTTCTAACCAATTCACTACCAATAGAACCTGCAGCTCCCGTTACTAAAAGAACTTTGTTATTGTATTCGTCAATTAGTAATGGGTTGTCTATTCGAATGGGCTCTCTTCCTAAAAGGTCTTCAATTTTAATGTCTTTTATTTGTCCAATACTTAAGTCCCCATCAATCCAATGTTGTACATCTGGAACAATTTTCACTTTTAAATTTAAAGCAAAGAAGGACCCCGAAATCTCTAAAAGTCTAGACGAGTCTATACTTTGAATAGATATAATAACTTCGTCTATATTGTTTTTTTCTACAAATTCTTTATCTATTTTTTTTGGATTATAAACATTTAGCATGTTTATTTTTTTTCCAATTTTACCATCTTTATCATCTAAAAACCCAAAAACCTTAATATTGCTTTTTGCATCGTTTGTAATGGCGTCATAGGTTATCATTCCAGAGTTTCCGGCACCATAAATAAGCACTGTTTTTAGGCTTTCAAAGTCGTGAAACAGGCTTCTGTACATGTGCTTAATAAAAAATTTAGCGCCAATTATAAAGAAGATATTAAGTAGTAGGTGAATGTATATGATAGACCCTGGAATATCAAAAACACTATCAAAATTATATTCTCTACTTATATAGGTGGTAATGATTAAAATAGTAGCTAAAATGTTTAAACCAATGACCACATTAACTACGTCTTTAACTCCTGTAAATCGTACAACACCTTTATGAGAACTAACTATTAAGAAGCTAATTACTGTTGCTGCGAATACAAAAGGGAGTTGTTTTAAAAAGGTGTAAAAATTAAATTCTATCACAAAGTTATATCTAATTATATAGGCTATAAAAAAAGTGAAGAGTACAATACAAGAATCAAACAATAGCACAAGCCATTTGGATGCGTACCGCTCTGTTAGTTTTCTTAATATGTCATTATAATTAATCAAAATGTGATATAATTAGTTTTGTTATTCTGTTTAAATCTACTTCTGTAAGACAAGATCCGCTTGGTAAGCATAAACCTCTTTCATATAAATTATTCGAAACACCATTTAAATAGGCGGGAGCGTCTTTATGTAGAGGTTGTAAATGCATTGGTTTCCAAGAAGGTCTTGCTTCAATATTATTGTCGTTTAATAGTTTTAATAAATTATCTCTTGTCTGTTTGGTGTCTAATAGAATACAGGTTAACCATCTGT
>JAGPUY010000404.1 GCA_018067265.1 Oceanihabitans sp.
TTTTGGTTCTGGTGGAAATTTTGGAGGTAGTCCAGTTTCGGTTTCTCTTTTAGGAAATAATATTGAAGAGCTTAAAGCAGCCAAAGTAGAACTAAAAGAAGTATTATAATCTAGTGTATTATTAAAAGATGTAGAAGATAATGATCCTGCAGGAATTAAAGAAATCCGTATAGAACTTAAAGAAAGCGCTTATTTATTAGGTTTAAATTTAAGTACCGTAATGAGTCAAGTGCGTTCTGGTTTCTTTGGTACACAGGCGCAACGTTTTCAAAGAGGACAAGACGAAATTCGTGTTTGGGTTCGTTACGATAGAAGTAATAGAGCATCTATAAACAATCTAGATGATATGCGAATTGTAACTCCAACAGGTGAGCGAGTTACGTTAAAAGATATTGCTTCTTATACCATTGAAAGAGGAGATGTTGCTATTAATCATTTAGAAGGGCAACGCGAAATAAAAGTTTCTGCAGATTTAAAAGATCCAAGTACAAGTACAACAGATATTTTGGCCGACTTAAAAGGAGTAACTATGGTAGCGTTGAAATCTAAATACCCAACCATTTCGGCTTCTTATGAAGGGCAAAACAGAGAATCAGAAAAATTAAATAGTTCGTTATGGAAAGCGGGAATTCCTATTATATTTCTAATTTATATTGTTATTGCTTTTACATTTAGAAGTTATAGTCAGCCAATATTATTAATTCTATTAGTGCCTTTTAGTCTTACCGCTGTAGCTTGGGGACACTGGATGCTTGGTTTTTCGTTAAATATATTATCTCTTTTAGGTATTATCGCTCTAATTGGTATTATGGTAAATGATGGTCTGGTACTTATTGGTAAATTTAATTCCAATTTACGAGATGGTTTAAAGTTTGATGAAGCACTTTTAGATGCAGGAAAATCTCGTTTTAGAGCCATTTTCTTAACCTCATTAACTACCGTTGCCGGTTTGGCTCCTTTACTTTTAGAAAAAAGTAGACAAGCACAATTTTTAAAACCTATGGCAATTTCCATATCCTTTGGTATTGCGTATGCAACTATCTTAACCCTTTTAGTTTTACCGCTATTCTTATCTTTTAGTAATACGATTAAACAAAAAGGAAAATGGTTATATACAGGAAATGAAGTAACCAAAGAAGAAGTAGAAAGAGCTATTAAAGAACAAAAGGAAGAAAATGAACATTAAAATAATAACATTCTGTTGCTTTATAGGTTTAGGTACTTGCTATGCACAGCAAACCCTTAGTCCAGATGATGCTGTAAATTATGTGTTAGATAATAACTACGGAATTAAAATAGCAAACAAGAATCTGGAGGTTTCCGAAAATAATACGACAATTTATAATACTGGCTTTTTACCAACAGTAACAGGTAATGCCGGGGCAACGTATAATTTAGACAATAATGAATCTGAATTTTCAGATGGAAGTACAACCAGTTTAAATGGCGCCGAAAGTTCGCGTTATAATGCCTCTTTAGATGTCAATTATACCTTGTTTGATGGCTTAGGAAGGAAATATAACTACAAGCGATTAAAAGAGCAATACCAATTATCCGCATTGCAAGCTCGAGAAACTATTGAAAATACCATCATAGAGTTATTTTCTATTTATTATAATGTGGCACAACTTTCGGAAAATGTAACCACTTTTCAGCAGACTTTATCTATTTCTCAAGATCGTTTGGTACGTTCCGAATATCAATTTGAATATGGTCAAAATACAAAATTGGAAGTTTTAAATGCGGAAGTAGATATTAATAACGACAGTATTAATTGGATAAATACAAACCAGCAGCTAAGTAATACCAAAAGGGATTTGAACTTTGTGATGGGGAATCAGCTCGTAGACGATTTTAATGTGAAAACAGAAATTAATTTTCTTCTAGAGATTAATAAAGCCGATTTATTACAAAAAGCAAAATCTAGAAACGTAGCTTTATTGCAAGCAGATAAATCGATACAAATAAGTGAATTAGATATAAAAACTGGGAAATCTTCTTATTTACCAACTTTAGGGCTTGTAGGTTCTTACGGTTGGAGTAAAAATAATAATAATGCAGCATCGTTTTTAGCAGGATCTACAAATACAGGTTTATCTGCGGGACTGAATTTAAGTTGGAATATTTTTGATGGCGGAAGTACATTAACAACAGTAAAAAACGCGGAAATAGCCTTAGAAAATCAAGAGCTTCAAAAAGAACAAATACTACTTTCTTTAGATCGTGATTTTAATAATGCTTGGGACGATTATCAAAACAAGCTTACTATTTTTCGAGTGCAAGAAAATAATATAATTACTGCTAAAAATAATTTTGATCGTTCGCAAGAGAAATTCAAAATCGGACAAGTAAATTCAATAGAATTTAGACAAGCACAATTAAACCTTTTGAATGCAGAATTAAGTAGAAATCAAGCAAAATACCAGGCAAAACTCTCTGAATTACAAGTGTTACAGCTAAGTGGTCAGTTGTTGAATATTGCATATTAAAAAATTTCGTTTATTTCAATTATGCATTTCATCGAATAAATTTGTTTTTTATCTAGTTATCAGTTAGTTTCGTATAGAATTAATCCCAAATCTATTCCTTATGAAGACTTTAAAACTAAGCCTATTATGTCTTTTTGTTGGTGCCATGATGCGTGCTAACGTTTCGCATACCGAAAAAGAAGCCTTAGTTGCACTATATACAGCAACACAAGGAGCGCAATGGAACACTACTTGGGATTTAGAGCAACCAGTTGCCACTTGGTATGGTGTAACCATC
>JAGPUY010000405.1 GCA_018067265.1 Oceanihabitans sp.
CCAGATGCAACTAATTGTGTAACCGATCAAACATTAGATTGTGATGGAGAAAACAATGAAGCAATTGCAGACCAATGGAATGCAGACAACATTGCAGCTCTTGAAGCTTGTGTTACCGAGGGTTGTGATTTAGACTTTACAGGTCAAATAACTTCAGATTATAACTTTGCTGATTTATCTTCTGCTCCTGGTTTAGGAGGAATGCTTGATGTTCAATATATAATTACAGATGATTGTGGTAATGAAACAGAAGTTTATGCGATGTTAACATTACAAAACAATTCGGTTAGTGGTAATGATCTAAGTTTATGTAATACAAGTGAAACAGAAGCTCAGGTTTATGACTTATTTGATCTATTAAGTGGTTACTATGATGATAGTGGTTCTTGGGAAGTTATTTCTGGTGATGCTACAATTATTGATGGTCATTATTTCGATCCATTAAGTATTACGCTAACTGGTGAAAATGTTGGTGTAGATATTGAATTCAGTTATACGGAAAATAATTCTGCTTGTCCAACTTATGTTGAAGCTTCTATTGAAATTCATAACAGATGTTTCGTATTAAACTGTGGTGAAGATGATGTTGAAATTTCTAACGCAGTAACTCCTAATGGCGATCAATACAATGAGTACTTTGAAGTATCAGGAATTGAACTTTGTAATTATGTAATAGATGTAAAAATATTTAACCGTTGGGGAGCATTAATTTATGAATCTCATGATTATCAAAATAATTGGGCAGGAACAGCGCATAGCAACTCTGTTGGTGGTGCTAATACCGTTCCTGATGGTACATATTATTACATAGTAACTTTAAAAGAAAGTGGAATTGATCCTATAAATGGATATATCTACGTAGGAACCAAATAAAAATATTAACCTATATGAAACTTATAAAAAACTATATTGTTGCATTTGCGTTATTAAGCTGTACTGTTGGATTTACGCAACAATTACCACAGTTTACACAATACATGTATAATACAATATCCATCAATCCTGCCTATGCAGGAAGTAGAGAAACATTTAGTGCTGTCGGACTTCATAGAAGTCAATGGGTTGGCTTTAAAGGAGGACCAATTACGCAAACACTTTCTGTGCATACGCCACTTAGAAATGAAAAAATCGGGGTTGGTTTATCTTTAATAAATGATAAACTAGGTTATCAAGACTTCTCCTATATTTATGGTGATTTTTCATATACCATTAATACTGGTGAAAAAACAAAATTAGCATTCGGACTAAAAGCTGGGTTTACCCAATATAGTCTTAGTGCAACGTTAAGAGGTGATGAACCTGATGACCCTTCCATTTATGGTGTTGAAAATAGATGGAGTCCAAACATTGGTGTTGGTTTCTTTTGGCATACACAAAAATGGTACTTAGGTTTATCTGCTCCTAGAATCCTAAATACCGATTATAACAAAGAAGGAAATTCTAGTGGCGTGCAATATGAAGCACTAGAAAGAATCAGTTATTATTTTACTGGTGGTTATGTATTCACTTTAAGTGATAATACAAAATTCAAACCAGCTGCTTTAATAAAAGCGACTAATGGTGCTCCTCTATCTTATGATCTAACTGCTAACTTTTTGTTTCATGAAAAACTTTGGCTAGGTGCATCTTATAGAATTAATAATCAAACTTCTGCATTTGGTGCATTGGCAGATTTTCAAATCTCTAAAGAAATACGAATTGGTTATACCTACGAGTACCCTTTATCCGATATCAACCAATATACCGGTGGAACACATGAAGTTTTATTAATGTTCGAAGTATTTAAAGTGAAACGTATTAAATCACCTAGATATTTCTAAAATAGATATTCAGATAAACACGTATAATTTTATTATAGGTTAATTACTTCTGACAGTTAATAAAAAAATAAGATACAGATGAAAACAAAAGTTATATTAATATTATTAGTTCTTTGCAATACCATGCTTTTTGCACAGGTACAAGTTGCAGACAACTATTTTAGAGACTATGCGTATATCAAAGCAAGTGAGCTATATGAATCTGCTGTAAAAAAAGGAGATAGTAGCGAGCATGTATTAACACGATTGGGAGATTGTTATTACAACAATTCTAATTCGGAAAAAGCCGCAATGTGGTATGGCAAAGCGGTAAATAAATACGAAAAAATAAATCCAGAATTTATTTATAAGTACATACAATCCTTAAGAAGTTTAGGTGAATATGAAAATGCAAACACTTGGATAACTAAATTTAAAGAACTTCAAACAAGCGATAAAAGAGCCGAAGATTTTGAAATCATGGATCTTGCCAAATACAAAGAACTCTCTTCTACCGAAGGAAAATATGTGAAATTTTCTGCACTAGGAATAAATACTGAGTTCTCCGAATTTGGAGGTTACGTGCATGACGGTACCTTTTACTATGCCTCTACTAAAGTTACAGGCGAAGGTGGTAGTGGTAAAATTTACAAATGGAATGAAGAACCATATTTAGATATTTTTTCAGGAACCATTGAGTATGGAAATGAAGAAGTAACTATTGAAGACATTAAAGCCCTTTCTGAAGAAGTAAATTCTGAATTTCATGAAGCTACCGTTGCTATTACAAATGATGGTGCAACGATGTATTTTACAAGAGATAATATTAACAATCGTAAAAAGATTTCTTATGATGACGAAGGTACCTCTTATTTAAAAATATATAAAGCGACAAAATCAGGTGAAAAATGGGGTAATATTGTAGAACTTCCTTTTAATGATAAGGTCTACTCTACTGGCCATCCTGCTTTAAGCGCAGATAACAAAACCTTATATTTTGTTTCCGATCGAGAAGGTGGTTTAGGAAGTACAGATATCTATAGTGTAGAAATAAAAGGATCTGGAGCTTATGGTACACCAGAAAACTTAGGCGAAAAAATTAATACGCCAGGTAGAGAAATGTTTCCTTATGTTGCAAAAGACAGCACCTTCTACTTTTCATCAGACGGACATATAAGTTTAGGTCTATTAGATATTTTTAAATCTAATAGGATTCAAGTTACAGACAAAGATTCTATCACAGAACCACAAAATTTAGGAGCGCCTTTTAATAGTCGATTTGATGATTTTGCTTTCTTTATCGATTCCGATAAAGATAGAGGATTTCTATCCTCTAACAGAGAAGAAGGAAGTGGTAGCGATGATATTTACCAATTTGGTTCTTACCAATGTAAACAAGTAATAAAAGGTGTCGTTAGAAATCAAATAACCCTATTGCCAATTCCGGAAGCGAAAGTGAAACTTTTAGACGAAACGGGAAAAGAGCTTGAAGAAATAATCTCTAATGAAGATGGTGAATATGAATTTGAAGTAGAATGCGAAAAGAAATACACCATTATTGGTAGTAAATTAGATTATAGAGAAGATATACAAGAAGTACAAACTACAGATGTTCCAGAAGAAGAACAAGTGCAAGATTTACTATTAACACCATTTATTGTTAATAACGAGATTGTAATTAACCCGATTTTCTTCGATTACGACAAATCTAACATTAGACCAGATGCAGCGTATGAATTAGAAAACATTGTAACCGTGATGAAGAATCACCCAAAAATGCACATTAAAATAGAAGCACATACCGATAGTCGTGGAAAAGATGCATATAACATGAAACTATCGGATAGACGTGCGAAGTCTACTAGAGATTATATCATTTCTAGAGGAATTACTTCCGATAGAATTAATAGTGCCATTGGTTATGGTGAATCCCAACTGGTAAATAGATGTGATAATGCGCATAGAAAAATTTGTTCCGAAGAAGAACACCAAGAAAATCGTAGATCCAAATTCATTATTACGAATGAATATTAATATAGTATAAGGTGTTGCTTTATCTTTATATAAAGCGTTCCTAACAACATCCTATACTTAAAAAAGCCACTCAAATAGAGTGGCTTTTCATTTATTATAAACCGAAGTGTTTTAAAAGTTTATGGATACAGAACACATGATAGAAATAGTAATTAAATAAGGAAATGGTATTCGCTTAAAAAATAAAACACACCATATAATAGCGCATAAAAAAACCACTCAAATAGAGTAGTTTTCTTTATAATAAAATTCTTAATTTATTTCTTTACAAATATATTCGTAAAATACCAATACCCATTTTCATCTTGCTCTGCCGAAATATCAAAGTGTGTGTAGTCTCCTACTATTGCTCCTCTATGGCTTTCACTATTTATCCAAGCGTTAACTACTGAAGCAGGACTACTATAACCATAAGCTACATTTTCAGAAACTCTACTTGCTCCCGCATACTGTCTTAAAAAAGCACTTCTTTGCGAAAAATTATCATGAGATATATTACTAACTTCCGCCATATAATCGGAATGTACAAAGGCTTGCGATTTAATTAAATCTAAAGACTCCAAAGTACTTAAACCTTCATTTATTCTATACTCGTTTAAAAGTTCAAGAATAACAGTTTCCATCACTTTAGTTTCTGGTACAACGTATTCGCTGTTTACGCTTGGTGCTTCATGATCATTATTTTCTGTTGAACACGAAAACGTGGTAAACAAGATTGTTAATGCCATAAGCCATAAAGTAGGTTTTTTCATGGTTAGGTTCTTTAGGTTTGGGAGGATAAAGATACAAACCAAGTCTAAAGAAAATGTTAACGAAATGTTAAATTCGATAAAACGCATGTATTTCATCGATTTAAAATACAGATAATCGATGAAATGCGTTTTTATAGATAATTTTAGCGCATTTCAACTGTGATTTAAGGAGATAATCGATTTTTAACCCAAAAATATTCTTTATCCAGCGTATAACGTATTCTATCATGCAATCTATTCGCTCTTCCTTGCCAGAATTCCATCTCCACGGGCTTCACAATATAACCTCCCCAAAATTCCGGACGTTCTATTTCTTTTCCTTCAAAATCCTGTTCTAATGCTTTTAATTTAAGCTCCAGCGTTTCCCTACTATTTAGTATTTCACTTTGATTAGATACTAATGCTCCTAATTGGCTTCCTCTTGGTCTAGATTCAAAGTAACCATCACTTAAATTAGCCGCAATTTTTTCGACTTTACCTTTAATAATAACTTGTCGTTCTGCAGCTTGCCAAAAAAAAGAAATACAAACATTTGGGTTATTTGCTATAGCTCTTCCTTTTTCACTAGTATAGTTGGTATAGAAAATAAAACCTTCGTAGGTATATTTTTTTAACAGCACTACTCTATTCCTTGGATAGGCATCTAAACCAATGGTAGATAATGTCATGGCGTTCGTTTCATCTTCCGGAAAATGGATATCTACTTCATGAAACCATTTTTGAAATAATTCTAAAGGGTTTTCTGGAGTCTCTTCTAATAAAAGAGCTCCTTTTTCGTAAGATTTTCTATAATTTCCTAGATCTTTTTCCATAGCTGCAATTTACACGTTTTTTAAACAATGTATAAACCCTTTTTGTAACTTTATAAAAAATGTATTCATGAAATTTACTTGTACCATAGATATTAATGCGCCAAGAGATAAAGTAGTATCTGCTTTTTTAGATCCTAATAAACAACAGCATTTTCAAGATGGTTTTATACGTAAGGAGTTTTTAAGCGGAAAGATTAATGAAGTAGATGCCAAGTCAAAACTAATTTATAAAAAATTAGAGTTAATAGAAACCATACAACTAAACAGTCTTCCAGATGCATTTAAAGGTTTGTATGAACACAAACATACTACAAATACCATGCATGTCACTTTTATTGCTTTAAACCCCGAAACAACGCGTTACATCTCCGAAATAGATTATATAAAATTAAATGGCTTTTTAATAAAAATGATGATGAAATTATTTCCCGGAATGTTTAGAAAACAAGTAGATAAGTGGATGCGTCAATTTAAAATTTATATCGAGAACGAATAGGATTTGTATTGTAAAACAAATTATGTAATTTGGCAATCCCTAAAATATTTTTAATGCTATTTGAAAACTCTTCTATAAGTAAACAACATACCTATATAAAAAAAACACTTGATTTTGGTACGTTTTATTTATCTAATAAATTTGTGGTTTCTGAAATGAATGATGGCATTCATTTGTCCTGGAATAAAATTTCTGAAATTATTGAAATGGTACAAGCCCATTATGGAGACGATTGTAGGGTAGGTTATATTTCTAACAGAATAAACTCCTATTCTTTTGAACCAAACCATTGGTCTCTATTTTTTGAAAACTATGATTTTGTTATCGCTAGTGTATCTGTTTATTATTCCGAATTAAGCTATAATAATGCTACTTTAGAAAAACTATTTTCTAAAAAAAGTCTCAAACGTTCTGATTCTATTGAAGAAGCAATTTCTTGGATATTAAATTTAGAAGAGTTTAAGAAAGTGCACTAAAAATCAAAGAGTTTTCCATCTTCCGCAAGTTCTACATTTTTAAAAATAGTATTTGCTTCTTCTTTAAATTCTTTTAAACCATCATATCTCGTAGAATAATGACCAAGAATTAAAGTGCCTACCTTTGCTTTTTGAGCAATTGTAGCAGCTTGTTTGGCTGTACTATGTTTGGTAGGAGCCGCAAGGCTTTCGTTTTTCTCTAAAAAAGTAGATTCATGATAAAGCACATCTACATCTTTAATTATTGGGATTATGGCTTCTGAATATGCGGTATCGCTACAAAAAGCATAACTTTTAGGTTTGTTTGCTGGTTTGGTAACTTTCTTATTATCGATTAAAATACCATCTTCATTTTCAACGTCATGGCCTTGTTTTAACTTTCTATAATACGCTACGTTAATATTTGCTTCTTCCACTTTAGAAATATCTAACTTTCGTTCTCCTTCTTTTTCTTTAAATAGAAAACCATTGGTATATATTCTATGGTCTAACGGAATGGTATATACTTCTACGGTATCATCTTCAAAAATAATTTCGGAAGTATTGGCATTCAATTCATGAAAGATAAGTAGATAATTAGTCCAAGATTTGGAGACTTTCATTTGAAGCGTAATAATTTCCTTCAAACCTTTTGGTGCATGAATGTGTAACTCTGTTTCGCGGGTAAGCAATCGAAATGTAGAAATAAGACCAACTAACCCAAAAAAATGATCGCCGTGCAAATGGGAAATAAAGATATGCTTAATTCGATTAAACTTAATTTTATGTCTACGCAGTTGTACTTGTGTACCTTCCCCACAATCTATTAAAAACATGTGGTTATTTATTTCTAGTACTTGCGCTGTAGGATTGGTATTCACTCTTGGAGTTGCGCTATAACAGCCTAAAATGCGTAATTTCATATGATATTGTAAAGTGGTTTTGTTATGCACTAAAGTATAGATATTACTTTACAACAAACGAATCTATACCTTAACTTTTTTAGATACCTAAGTCGCGTTCTATCTCTTCCATTTCAATAACATCATGCGCTTCAAGTAAAGTTGGCACAACCATTATTTCATCTGGAGTTTCACTGATGTTTATTTTATCTGCTACAATAACAAAAGATTTTTTAGCTCCTCTATGTTTGTTAGATATTTGTAAAAATTCCACAATATTTTCTAACGTAATTGGTTTTAAGCTCGTTAGATTAACGATAATATTATCGTTTTTAAATCTTTCATATAACACATTTAGCTTTTTTACTAACTCAATAGTAGATGCCTTTTCTTGTGTAATAATAGTTATGTTCTCTTCGGTATCAAAAATCATAATTTACTGTTTTATTTTTGAAGCTAATAAATATATTACTGCCATCCTAATAGCTACACCATTTTGTACTTGATCTAAAATAATGGCTTGTTTCGAATCTGCTACATCACTAGTGATTTCTACTCCTCTATTTATTGGTCCAGGATGCATGATCGTTATTTCTTTATCTAAAGAATCTAACAAGGTTTTATCTACTCCAAATTGTTGTGCATATTCTCTAGTTGTAGGAAAGTAGCTTACGTCCATTCGTTCATTTTGTACGCGTAACATATTTGCCACATCACACCAATTTAAAGCTTTACGTAAGTTGGTTTCTACTTTTACGCCTAATTTATCTATATACTTTGGTATTAATGTTTTTGGTCCGCAAACCATCACATTTGCTCCTTGTAATTGTAAAGCAAAAATATTAGATAATGCGACACGACTGTGCAAAATATCACCAACGATAACCACGTTTTTCCCTTTTACTTCTCCTAGTTTCTCTCGTATAGAATAACTATCCAGTAATGCTTGTGTTGGGTGCTCATGTGCGCCGTCTCCTGCATTTATGATACTTGCACTAACGTGCTTAGATAAAAATACGCCTGCTCCAGGATTGGGGTGCCGCATCACTACCATATCTACTTTCATGGAAAGTATATTGTTTACGGTATCTATTAATGTTTCTCCTTTTTTTACTGAAGATTGCGCCGCCGAAAAATTAATGACATCTGCTGAGAGTCTTTTTTCTGCTAATTCGAAAGATAATTTGGTACGTGTAGAATTTTCAAAAAATAAATTAGCAATAGTAATATCACGAAGTGATGGTACTTTTTTAATTGGTCTGTTAATCACTTCTTTAAAATGATCTGCAGTTTTAAAAATGAGTTCGATATCTTTTTTGTTAAGATATTTAATTCCTAATAAGTGATTTACACTTAATTCGCTCATGTTTTTTAGTCTTCAATTGCAGTATATAGACTGCGTAATTATTAATTTATTTTTTGAGACACTTCGAACTTCGCTCTGTGTGCCTTCGCTACACTTTACACCTGTATATAAAAATTAACTATAAATTAAATACACGACATCTTCCCCTTCATTTTCTATCCAATTTACTTTTACTTTTTCTTCATTTATAGCATCCACTTGTCTTCCTCTATAATCTGGTTGAATTGGTAAATGCCTGCTAAAACGTCTGTCTATTAAGGTTAAAAGTTCTATTTCCTTTGGTCTACCAAAAGATTGAATTGCTGTTAATGCAGAGCGAATACTTCGGCCTGTATATAAAACATCATCAATAAAAACCACTTTTTTATCTTCTACAACACAATCCATTTCTGTAGCATTCGCTTCTAGAGGTTTGTCGCTTCTTCTAAAATCATCTCGATAAAAAGTAATATCTAGCTGCCCAGTTTGTAGGTTTTTGATTTTATAATCTTCTTTTAGTAACGTAATTAACCTATTTGCTAAGTACTTTCCTCTAGGTTGAATACCTATTAGCACCGTATTTGTAAAGTCTTTATGTTTTTCAATAAGTTGACAAGCCAGTCGATGAAGAATGATGTTTACCTCTTTTGCGTTAAGTAACACTTTTTGACCCATAGAATATACAAACGTATTTGGTAAACAAAGATAATGCAAAATTTTAGAAGTTGAAAGACTAATTATATGTAATAAAAAAGCCTCTTATTTCTAAGAGGCTTTTTATAGGAACGAAGAATTTTTACTTTTTGATAAACTTTTTAGTAGTCATTCTATTATTAGCGTGTAATTTCAAAAAATAAACACCTGCTTCTAATTTGGTAACATTAATAGATTTACTATTGGAAGCATATTTAGTGTTTAAAACCGCTCTTCCGTTTAAATCAATAACAAGAACCGAAGCATCTTCTATGCTATTCAATTCTATATTTAATATATTATGTACGGGATTTGGAAATATTTTGATTTCTAAATCCTTAAAAGAGACATGAGATAAGGTAACGTTAGCTTCTAAGAAATCCGCAATTCCATTGGAATTGGTGTCATCATCTAATGGGTTTCCGTTATTATTGTAATCTTCATTTATGGTTAAAATACCATCGCCATCATCATCGTCATCTTCATAATTTTTTAGGCCATCGTTATCGGTATCATCGTCTAGATAATTCGCATTTCTATTGGCATCTTCTCTAGCATCATCAATGCCATCGCCATCATTATCTGCAGAAGTGCAAGTAGTAATATTTAAAATATAATCAAAAATATTAACCTCCGTATTTACTGTATTATTTACTTTGCTGTATATATGTGTGTCTTCACTAAATGTTAAAACCGCATTAATAGGATTTAAATCATCTACAGCATCTTGATAAGATAAGTGATAGGTAACAGTTAATTCACTATCGGATAAACCACAAAGCATCGCATTATAAATCCTCCCTTCTGTTTGGTATAAATCATTTAAATACGCTGTTTCTACTCCATCATTGTCTACATCGCAAAAATCAAATTGATATTGCCCATTTGGAGGTGGCGGACAACAAGTAAAAGCATTTAATGCGATGGTAATTTGCGAGGTTGCATACGTCCCGTTTAATGTATTAGTTACTCTTGCAAATACCGTTTCGTTATTGGAAGTATACGAATACAAACGAGTTAATTCATTTGTATTATTTTGAGCATCTGCCAAGGAAGGATGGTAGGAAACTTTTACATCTATTTGATGCCCTTTTACTTTAGCATTAAGTATAAATAAGTCTATACAATCTGTATTATCAAAATTAATAAAGGTGGCATCATAAGCAACTGTTTGGGCATTTATTATTAAGCCGAAAAACAATGCTAAAAAAAGAAGTAATTTTTGTTTCATAATCATTTCGTTATATGGATAAAGGTATAAAAAAAAGCCTCTCCAAATGGAGAGGCTTTAATTATATAAAATTTTCAGAAAGACTATGCTTTTCCGTCTAATTTATCTTTAAGCGCTTGTAAAGCTTCGTTAGCATCCCCTAAAGTAGGTTTAGCTTCTGCTGCTTGATTTGCCGCTTTTTTAACAGCTTCTTTTACATTCTTGATTTCTTCTTCTCTAAAGATAGCAGTATGCGAAGCAACTACTCTTTTAAATTCTTTATTAAATTCGATAATCTTGAATTCTGCTGAATCTCCTTTTGTAAGTTTCTTACCATCTTCTTTTTCAAGATGACGAGAAGGAACAAAGGCAACGATATCTTCGTTAAACTCAATAGTAGCTCCTTTGTCTACAACTTCTGCAATTTCTGCAGTATGTGTAGTCCCTAAAGCAAATTCAGTTTCGTATTTATCCCAAGGGTTATCTGTTGTTTGTTTATGACCTAAAGATAATTTACGTCCTTCAACATCTAACTCAAGTACCACTACATCTAAAGTATCACCAACTGCACAGAACTCAGATGGATGTTTGATTTTCTTAGTCCAAGATAAATCGGAGATGTAAATTAATCCATCAATACCTTCTTCTAATTCTACAAAAACACCAAAGTTTGTAAAGTTACGAACTGTTCCTGAATGTTTAGAACTTACAGGATATTTAGTTGTAATGTCTGTCCATGGATCTGGAGCCAGTTGCTTGATACCAAGAGACATTTTTCTATCTTCTCTATCTAAAGTTAAGATTTGAGCTTCAACAATATCTCCTACAGAAACGAAATCTTGTGCAGAACGTAAATGTGTAGACCAAGACATTTCACTTACGTGAACTAATCCTTCAACACCTTCAGCTACCTCAACAAAAGCACCATAGTCAGCTATAACTACAACTTTACCTTTTACTTTGTCACCTACTTTTACTTCTTCACCTAATGCATCCCAAGGATGTTTAGATAATTGTTTAAGACCTAATTGGATTCTTGATTTGTTTTCATCAAAATCAAGGATTACAACATTTAATTTTTGGTCTAACTCAACAATCTCATTTGGATGATTGATTCTTGACCAAGAAAGATCTGTAATATGAACTAATCCATCAACACCACCAAGATCAATAAATACACCGTAAGAAGTAATGTTTTTAACAATACCTTCAAGTACTTGACCTTTTTCTAGTTGACCAATAATTTCTTTCTTCTGTACTTCAATATCCGCTTCAATAAGCGCTTTATGAGATACTACTACGTTTTTGAATTCATGGTTGATTTTCACCACTTTGAACTCCATAGTTTTGTTTACATACTGATCGTAATCTCTAATTGGCTTAACGTCAATTTGAGAACCTGGTAAGAATGCTTCAATACCAAATACATCTACAATCATTCCACCTTTAGTTCTGCATTTTACAAAACCGTTTACTATTTCACCAGTGTCATGTGCATCGTTTACTCTATCCCAAGCTTTAATTACACGAGCTT
>JAGPUY010000412.1 GCA_018067265.1 Oceanihabitans sp.
TCTTCTTACTATGATGGAGCAGGTTTTACAGAAGGATCTGTGATTGAAGGGAATGTTTGGAAAGCTATTAATTCTGGAACAAATCAGCCTAATGATTGGGATGGTTATATAAGAATGAATTTTAGTTATAACTGGTTTACCGACTTTAACAACCCTAGTAGTATAGGTAGTGAAGTAGATTTATATGGCGTACTATTACATGAGCTTATGCATGCTCTAGGTTTTGCATCTGGAATAGATGTAAATGGTGCCCCGAAACTTGGTTTTTACTATCCTTTTGATACGCTTTTAAAAACGGAGTCCGGAACAGATGTTATTGTTAATAGTGGAAGCGTTTGGAATTTTAATCCAGCACTAAACACTAGTCTTTTAACCTCTGGATGTGAATCGGCTATTACTGGTATTAGACTTGGAAATGCAAATTTTTCTATTTATGCCCCTCAAACATTTGTTACCGGTACTAGTTTAAGTCATATTGACCTAAATGATGATTGTTTACTCCCTTCAAATGAATATGTAATGGGACCTGCTACATTACCAGGAGTCTCAAAACGCTTAGATGTAGATCAGATTAATGTGTTGTGTGATTTAAATTATCTTGTATCTAATAGTTATGGCCATGCTAATGTTGTACAATTTGGTAATCCGGCTATTGTAACTAATACAGCTAATGTAAATGTATTCGGTTTACCAGGATGTAACCCCGTAGTTTTTGGTGGTGATGATATACCTAATGTTGCAATCTCAGATAATTGTGATGATTCCGTTGTTCTTATTAATGAGTCCGATTTACTAAATAATGATACCGGTTCCAACCTTAGTGTTTCCAATTTTACAGATTCTAATGGAAATGAATTAGCCGTTATTAGTGGTATTGCACCTAATCGAGTTTTTGAGTACAACCCAACCTATCAAGATATAGGAACCGTGCAATTGCGTTACCAACCTATGGATAACCAAGGTAATTTTGGTAATTATACATATGTAGATGTTGAAGTTGTTGCTTGTCCAGGAGCAGAGTTTGGTTGCACTAACACAGATCCTTGTAATTTAATTTGTAATCCAGATGTGATACATAATAGCATAAACGCACCATATAACTCTTGTTTATATCTTAACACCATGCCTCCTGGATGGCGAGATGCGTTTATAAACTCAGATTGGATGCCTAACGATCCGTCGTGTATTAATAATACGCAAATAAGAAGTTTTGATGGTTTACCTGGAGGAATAGGTGGTCGACTAAGTTTTAGTGCACAAGTAGGAGCACCCGATGCAAATGGTGATTTTACAACTTTAACAGAAGGAGTTTCTACATCTGTAAGTAATATGGAACCAGATGTCACTTATATTTTATCATACCATAAAAACGATGGTACTAATCCTGCTAGGCTAGGAGCATCATATAGCGCAACTATGGATATCATGCCTAATATTGGAATTAATGTAACGTTGAGCAAAGATTTTTCTGGGTTTCCTGGATCTGTTTCATATTCACATAATGAAATATCGCAAACGGTTACAGGAAATAATCCTGCTTCTAATAATTTTGAGGCGAACCACGTTAATATAATAACAGATAGTTCTCCAACAATTCCATGGTCGCAGACTGTGCTTAGTTTTACTTCTCCATCAGACCCAGATTATGAGTTTTTAAATTTTTCGCATCCAATTAATGGTTCGTTTTATGATTTAGGTATCGCTGCGCCATCCATTCGTAATTTGTATGTGTTAGCTATTGACAGAATTGAACTTATTGAAGATCGTCTGCAACAAACACCAAATAGTTATGCGGTGGATTGTGGAACCACACATACTATTGGGATAGATTTATGTGATGTGGCTAATATGCAATATCAATGGTGGGATGTAACAAACGCTGCAGCACCAGTGCAACTTACAGACTTAGCAGATGCATCCGGAGCATACGATGCAAATGGTATTCTTATGAGTAATCCTGCTTCTCAATATAGTATGGATAGCGTTAATGCAAATGGTTCACAAATAATTCTATCCAATATATTAGGACCTGTAAATTTACAATTAAGACGTGTATTTCCTGCTACATTTGGTAGTCAAAACTTAGTAGTAAATAACAACCTTAATGCTGCAAACTCTACCGCAGATGTTGCTATTTCAGTTAATTCAGGAGGTATTCCTTCAGATTCCGGATTTTCTAGTAATCTAAATGCTAGTAATTGCTTATTTAGCTTTCAAGCTAATGAGACTTATGATGTACATGAATGGGATTTTGGAGATGGTACTATTATTTCAGGGGTTGGAACGGATACTAATTTTGCAAACCCAACACATGGATATACGTCTCCTGGTTTCTATCAGGTAACACACACGGTGAGTAATGCATGTGGAAGTATTTCAAGTACTCAAAATGTATTTGCTTTTTGTACACCTCCAGCTTGCTTAAATTGTCAAATTATTTTTAATCAAATTGATAATTCCTTTACCGAATCTGGAGGAGGTTGTGGCGAATATGCTTTCGTTATTGCGCCATCTACTTTTGATTGTTATAGTGTACAAGTAACTTTAGAAGGGCAACAAATACTAATTCAAGAAGGAACAAACCTCATTAATTTGGATATTAATGGAGCATACAACATAGAATTCTTATTAACCAATATATATTCTAATGAAACTTGTACGGGAATAATCAATGTGGATGTAGATTGTCATGCAAACTGTGATAATTTTCAACCAGATTTTACTTTTTTACAAGACCAAGTAACAGGTTGCCCTTTAAGTTTTACCGGTGTTAATGATGGAGATGATTGTCCTGGACAGACGTACTTATGGGAAGTTTTTGACGATGAGAATGGTAATGGTATTATTGATAGTGGAGATACTTTAGTATACCAAACAACAGAAATTAGTTTTGATAATGGCGATTTTTCATTTCCAGATCCCTATGCAAATTATATCATTGAGTTTACCATTTTGGCACCAAATAGTGATTATTCTGAAACGCTAACAGTTCTTTGGCCTATTCCAGATACTTGTTATGATAATCCATGTACCGATTTTGAATTGGATTTTAGCTTTTTACAAAGTACCGAAGGCTGTCCTCTAGAGTTTATTGGACAAATACTAGGAGATGATTGTCCTGGACAAACGTATTTGTGGCAAGTATTTGATGACGCTAATGGCAACGGTATTTTAACCAATGATGAAGAATTGTATCATACAGATAGTATTAGTTTTGATGTTAATGATTTCTCATTTCCAGACCAAGATGCTAATTATTATATTCAGTTTACTGTGTTTGATCCTAATAGTAGTTATTCAGATACAATTACTACAGCATGGATCATTCCTGCAACATGTTATCAAGGTCCATGTATGGATTGTGATGCGGTGAATGAGATAGTATTAAGTGGTATTTCAACAATAATAGATTGTAAAATTTTGCAGATTGTTATTCCTGAAGAAATTTTGAATTGTTATGATATTCTGGTGATACTGGACGATAGCCAAACACAAATTGAATCTGGTACTACGCACATTGAAATTAATGAATCCGATCATTATACGTTGTATATAGCCAATGCTTTCGATCCTAAAAAAGTTTGTTTAAAGAAAGAATTTGAAATTGTTTGTTGTCCAACATGTGAAGAGGCTTTTGAAACTGTAGCTAGTTCTGTAACGACTATTGAAAATTGTCATTTAGTTGAAATAATGGTTCCTGAAAATGAGGGTAATTGTTTTAATTTTACTGTAGATATGGGGAGTGGAGAAATCCCTTTGGAAGAAGGACTAAATACCATTGAAAACAATGGGAATGGACAGTTAACCATGTTTGTGTATGATATAAATAATCCAGGCGATGCATGTATGAAAAAAGAGGTAGCAATTACTTGTTGTCCAACATGTGAAGAGGCTTTTGAAATTGTTGCTAGTTCTGTAACTACTATTGAAAACTGTCATTTTGTTCAAATAACAGTTCCAGAAGATATGGATAGTTGTTTTAATTTTACAGTAGGAGGCCTAGGAGATGGAGAATATCCTTTAGAAACGGGAATAAATACCATGGAAAACAATGAGAATGGAGGATTAACTTTACTTGTTTATAATCTTAATAATGCAACAATGCCATGTGCTAAAAAAGAAGTAGAAATAGTTTGTTGTCCAACATGTAAACAAGCAGAAGAAACCGTTGTGATGTTTCCAAATCCTGCTAAAAACAGCGTGTATTTTGAATTAAGTGATTCTACAGATAAGATAGATCAAATAATTATGAAGAATATTGTTGGTAGTAAAATTTTAGATATAAAAAATAGTGCTACTTTTAATGTAAGCAGATTGAATTCTGGGATGTATTTTGTAACCGTAATTACGCAAAATAAACAAATGTATAAGAGAAGGCTTATTGTAAAATAAAAGCAAAATAAAATTTAAAAGAAAGCCCAACACTACCATAGTGTTGGGTTTTTGTTTTTATTCAAGTAATTTATTTTTAATACTTTAAATGTATTTTGATAAAGTGCTTATTAATTGTTTAAAATCTTGAGAAGTATTAAATAAATGACAAGAAATTCGAATATAATTCCCTCTAAAAGAGACAAAAACGTTATTGCTGGATAATTCCTTTTTTAAGGTATCGAGATCTATATTTTTTGGTAATTTAATTCCGAAAAGATGATGTGTTCTGTAGTTGTCGTCCTCAATTTCGCATCCTAAAGCTTTTAATTCCTTTACCGCTTCCGCAGAAATAGTTTTACAATATGCTTGAATTGCTTTCGGTGTCCATTCTAGAATTTGTTGCAGCGCTGCAATTTGCATTTTTACATAAATAAAGTTTCCACTTTCTCCAACCTGATATCTATTTGCTAAAGGTTTGTATGCTTCTTGGTAATTGGTTAATCCTGCAAAGTTCTCGCTATCTAATCGATTCGACCAGTTTTCTTCTATCGGTTTTCCGTTATCAAAGTATTCGCCATAATAGGCATAAGCACATCCATAAGGACCAAATAGCCACTTATAACCAGCACAAATTAATGCATCCGGTTGTATCTCTTTCACCGAAAAAGGTAAAGCGCCAACCGTCTGACTACCATCAATAATAAGCAAAGCATTATGTTGTTTTGCTTTTTTACTAATGGCTTTTAAATCAAACAAACTTCCGTTAGACCAATGGATATTTCCCATGGTTACTACAGCAGTTTTATCTGTAATAGCGTTTAAAATGGAAGTATCCCAGAGTACATCTTCTTTTTTATTCACCGTTTTTATAGTCGCATTATATTTGTCCGCTATATTTTTCCAAGCGTAGTAATTACTAGGAAATTGTTCTTCAATAACTAAAATTTCGTCACCTTCCTTTAAAACAATATTATTTGCAACAGTAGCAATTCCGTAAGAAGCCGAAGGAATGGTAGCAATCCGGTTATAATCCGTAACATCTACTAATTCTGCAAACAGTTTTTTAAGTGTTACAACAGGTTCAAAATAATCGGAACCCGTTATGGTGTAAGGTCTATTTTTCTGCTTTAGACCATCTAGTCCTGCTTCATATATCGCTTTAAAAGCAGGAGATTGCGACGCGATGTTTAAATAGGTAATGTCTTCCGGTAGATCGAAAAGATGTTTTTGGTTTTGTAAAGCCATAGTTGTGTGTTTGTATGCGGATTAAAGATATTATATTTAGAAAAGCCCACAATACATTAATTCCATATTATGATAAATAAAATAGAATTATTAATCCATCAAATTATAATAGCTTAATTCTTCAGCGTTTACAGCATAGTTATAACATCTCCAAAGTTCTTCTCCAAAATTATTATATTTCCAGACAACTTCTTTATCTGGAGTGACTTCCCATATGCCATAATCTCCTTCACAAATTAACGTATTACCATTTTCAAGCCGTACAGCGCCAGAGATATTATCATCATACAAAGCTTCATTTTGAAACTCCCATGCAACCAAAGGCTCATTATCGGTATTGGGTAATAAATTGAAAATTTCAGGTAGTTCTAATTCGTATATTTTAGATTTATTTTCACTCTTTCCATTCACATATACTAATAAATTACCTTCACCAGGAACACCATCTTCTAATAGGTTTGGAAAATGATTTCTATCAAAACGTTTTTCCCCTTGAAGGTTATCATATGCTAACGGGTTACCAAATCTATATATTAAATCGCCGCCTTTATTGTAATTTCCTCCAGAATGTGTAGAAGCTTCCAGAGTAGATGTACTATGGTCTATAACCCATATTTCATTAAAAAAATTGATACTTATAAAAATAACATCTTTAGTATTATCATAGTCTATTCCATTGGCATGCATGATATCTCCATTTGGAGCAGTATTATAATTGATGTTAATTAATTGTGGATTTTCGCTTACAACCCCATAATTTGGAAAGCTACTATCATTATCTTGTATGATATGATCCCAGCTTCTCCATTCCCAAACAATTTGATTGGTATTAGGGTTGATTTCTATTAGTTTTTCAGGATAGATAGTACCACTGGATACGGCTCCATTTTGTTCGGCAATTGCTTCTTCCATTTTTTCCCATACTAAAAACAAAACATTCCCATTAGGAAGCATTTCTATATCGTGATGTGAAATATAATCTGGAGAACTTATCGTGTATTCCCATGCAATGGTATTATCTGAGTTTATAATTTTTAATGTACCGCCATAACCACCAAAAGTAATTTGCGGATTTTCATCTTTAAAAATCCCAATAAGTTTACCATTTGGCATTATTTCTAAATCATTACCTAAATAGTCTTCAAATTCCCATTCGTATTTTTTGTTTCCTTCTTTATCCACTAAAAATGCGTATTTAGCACCTTTTACAACAGCTAGAGTAAGGCTGTTATCTATTTTGTCTGCATCATATACTTCAATATTACTCGTTAAAGAAATTGGAGTGTCATTCGTTGTGTCATCATCATTTTTACAATTAAAAAGACAAAAAAGAATTATAAATAGTACAATACTATGTTTTGAAAAATGCATATGTTTTAGTTTAAGCTAATATATAAATTCTTAATGAGATATTTCATTGCGAATAAAGCGTCATTAGT
>JAGPUY010000417.1 GCA_018067265.1 Oceanihabitans sp.
TTTGCTAAATTAGGTGATATTCTAACATTGAAATTCGAATACTTATAACTATTATTCTGCAGTGCATTTGCAAAAAAAAATAAATGTAACTACATGTAATTAAAATAGAATAAAATAATGAAAACATTAAGAGAACAAACGGATGCTAAAATTGCAGCAGGCCGACAAGCTAAGCCTGAATTTATGAAAGGCGTTGACGCTATTATTGATAGAGCAAAAGCTTTCCCAGAAGGAGATAATGCCATTAAAGTTGAAGAAAAAGCGCCAAATTTCGAACTACCTGATCCTGAAGGAAATTTGATTGCTCTAAATAGCTTATTAGATAAGGGGCCTGTGGTTGTCACCTTTTATCGAGGGGATTGGTGTCCATATTGCAATTTACAACTTAGAGCGTTGCAAGCCAGATTAGACGATATTCATGCACTTGGAGCTACATTAGTTGCTATTAGTCCTCAAGTACCTGACGGTTCATTGACAAAAAATGAAATTACAGAAATGGAATTTATAGTATTGTCAGACCAAGATGCAAAAGTTGCCGAACAATTTGGTGTTGCTTGGGAAGTACCAGAATTTTTAATGGAGCATATGCGAGTAGATCGAAATCTGGATTTAGAAACAATTAATAATGGAAACAGAAATATATTACCAATTCCCGCTACTTTTATATTAGACACCAATGGGGTTGTAAAGTGGAGCTATGTTAATGTGGATTATAGAACACGTTCCGAGCCAAACGAAATTATAGATGCCTTAAAAAGGCTAACTTAACTAACTGCATTAGTCTAAAAAAATAAGTTAATTCAGTCTTTGAATATGTTTTAGAATGGTAAGAATAAATCATCTTCTGCAAAGTTATTTGCTAACTAAACCTCTCCTTTAATTCCGCAACCACATTTTCAATTTTAGTATTTTTTTCTATACGATCTAAAAATATAGCTGGCGCTTTTCTTACGTCACAATTTTGAATGGCGCAACGCTCACAAGTAACACCAACATCTTGCCTTATTATTTTTTTGTTTTCTGCAAACTGAAGCTTCTTCAGTAGTTGTTTATTTATCAATAAACCAATACTAATACTTCGGTAATGGTTTTCTCTAAAAGGATCTTTAGTCGCTGAGGAAAGCACTAAATATTTCATGTTATCACTTGGGTAATTCGATATTTGCATATCCAATACATGTTCTTTATTATTACCACTAATTTCTTTTAATACATGTAAAGAAACCCAACGTCGGCAATAACTTTCATTGGTTTCATTGGCATGCGGAGAATGTTGATGGGATAAATGTAACTCTTTTTTAAGATGAAATTTGTCCGTTCCTGCTTTATGCGTAAATCGTAAAAAGAATAAATTTTGAATATTAAATTCTTTGGGTAAAACGTTCGTTAAACGTTGGTAAAAAGATTCTGGCGAAGCATTAAAGCTTTGCATCGTTTTTACAAAAAGAGAAGTATCAAAAGTTTTTTTATCAAAAAGGAGTTTTAGTTTTTGTGTTAGTATCGCTTTTGGTAAAATTAATGCTCCTGCAAAATACGAAGCATAAAAATTATTTAGCACCTGATCAAAATTTTCAAATTTAATCCAAGAGAACGTATATAATCTATCTTCGAGCTTTAAATAATTATAGGCTAGTTCTTTGGCGTAAATAAAAGTACGCTGTGCATCATCGATTTCACTTGCGAGCAGCAAAGTTTTGTTTTTTGGCACAAACACAGAGCGTAAATTTGTTAAGCTTTTATGTTTGTCCAATTCGTTATTATGAATGGTATAACCGTATTCTTCCACTAAAACATCTTCCAAGTCCTTAGAGGTGATAGCTTTGGTTAAATCGATTTGATATGCTTTTGCGAAGGCGATAACACTTTCTTCTAAATCATTAAAATAATTATTGTTTGCTTCTTGATACGAACGAAGCGAGGCTAAGTAAAAACTTTCCTTGCTAAAATTATAATGCTGTGCTATTTCAATAATGGTACTAATAAAAGCATTCACTTTGGCAGGAGCATTCGCTACAATTTCTATTAAGGTACTTTCTTTGATACCAAAGACTTCTAAAGGAATTTCTTTTAAAATCTTCGATTGAAGAATCTCGCCAATAGGCGCGAGGTTCTTGTCTAGTTTTAAAGATACCATTTGGTCATAAGGGATATCTAATTTCTCCGAAAGTGTGGCGATCTTATCTGGTTTCGGATATTTTTTTCCTTTTTCAATTTCGTTTAAATACGATTTTGAGAGTCCGGAAAGTTTCGATAAACCAAAAAGCGATAAATCCTTGTCTGTACGTATTTGCTTGAGTTTCAAGCCAAATATGAGCTTTATATATTCTTCTTCCATAATTATAAAATCAAAGATACAAAATATTGCGAACATTATAAAAAAAGCGGAAATATAAAATTTAGCGAACGTTCGCTTGTTTTATTAAAAAGTTTGTTTTAATATTGTAGAGTAAAATCATAACAACATGGAAAACACACTTTTAAAACAAACGAAGATCCAATTCGCGAAATCCGTGAAAAATTACTATCCGGAAATTTTAACCGATAATGCTTTAGAATTTATAACTGCTTTACATGAAAAATTCAATGCGAAAAGGGTAGAGTTACTTGCCCGACGTGAACAAGAGCAAGCCGTTTTTGATACTGGAAAATTCCCTGAGTTTCCTAGAGAGACTAAAAATATTAGAGAAGGCGATTGGACTGCAGGAAGAATTCCTTTAGATATGCAAGACAGACGTGTAGAAATTACAGGTCCTGTGGATAGAAAAATGATCATTAATGCCTTAAACTCTGGAGCAA
>JAGPUY010000418.1 GCA_018067265.1 Oceanihabitans sp.
ACATTCTTTTAGTAGAAAACTCAGAAATAACGCAACTCTCCGTTCTTAAAATTTTAGCGGCTCAAGGAAAATTCTATTTAGATATTGTTACCAATCCAGAGAATCTAATAGAAACCTTAAAAAACCAAAAGCCAGATATTATTTTAATGGATATCAATCTACCAAACACCACTGGAGATCAGCTTGCCATAGAAATTAGACAACTACCAGAAAAAGAACTCAAAAAAATACCCATTATAGCCTTAACAGGAAAAGTATTCCCTGAAGATTTAAAACGCTACAAAAAAGCAAAAATAAACGATGTGATTAGCAAACCCTTTGACGAGAAAAGTTTACTAAAAACCATCCGAAAATACTTAAAATAAAAAAAAGGCGAACTAAATTATAGTTCGCCTTTTTTATACTAAATAATATAAAATTATTATTTATTCATTGTTCTAATTTCTTCCATAAAAGTATCTAAATCCACTTTATTGCTAACCAAAGTAAGTGCCTTATCTACTACATACTTTACGTTTTCAGGCTTAAAACCTAAACCTATAGCAATTTTACGTAAAACATGTTCTTCATCATCTCCTTTAATATGATCTACATAAACCATTCTAGACAAATCATACAAACGCTCTAAACGATTATCGTAAGAAGTTGGAGGATTAATATGATGCGAAGCATAATCCTTTAAAATTATTGCATAATCCCCTTCGCTAATATCTAAATTTCTAGCTAAACGATCTAAAAACGCCTTTTCTTCATCTGTAATAACTCCATCTTCCATTGCAACTCTAACAATTGATGCAAAATGGTCTTCATTACGCTTTTTAAATCCACTATCAAATAAATCTGAAATTGACATATATTCTTTTTTTTAAGTACCGCAAAGATAATTAAACAAAACGCTTTTTAAAACATTATTAATAGCTTTTTTTAGGGCATTCCGCTACTTCGCATAAGCTACGTAACGTCGCGCTTTCCGTTATTAGTTTTGGCTTAAAGCGCACGCGCGCCAAAAGCTAGACACTTCAATCCCTAATGCATAGCATCGCCATCACTTCTGCTTACTTCTTCTATAAAAGAAATGGAGTTTCATAAAAAACAAAAAAAACTTTCCGCTATTCGTGGCAAAAAAAATGTAAATACTATCTTTACATAAAACTAAAATACGTGAGTAAAACACTTCTCTCGCAAACCTACGCACAGTCTTTGCAAACGCAAAAACTGCAAACTACTATTGCCAAAACCGAAACAAAAACGCATATTAAAGGACTTATTGGTTCTTCCCTTTCGTTTGTAATTTCGCAAACCTTTAAACAAGCAGACAAACCATTCCTACTTATTTTTAACGATAAAGAAGAAGCGGCATTCTACCTCAACGATTTAGAACAATTACTAAACAGTAAAGATGTGCTCTTCTATCCAGGAAGCTATAGAAGACCATATCAAATTGAAGAAACAGACAATGCAAACGTCCTGCTGCGTTCCGAAGTATTAAACCGAATAAACTCTCGCAAAAAACCGGCAATAATTGTTACCTATCCCGATGCCCTTTTCGAAAAAGTAGTAACCCGTCGGGAGCTAGAAAAAAACACTTTAAAAATTTCTGTTCAGGATGATTTATCTATAGATTTTGTAAACGAAGTGTTATTTGAATACAAATTTAAACGTGTCGATTTTGTAACCGAACCTGGCGAGTTTTCCGTTCGTGGAGGCATTGTAGATGTATTCTCTTTTAGTCATGATGAACCTTATAGAATTGAGTTTTTTGGTGACGAAGTAGATAGCATTCGTACCTTCGATGTAGAAACACAACTCTCTACAGAGCAAATTAAAAAAATAAGCATCATACCAAATGTTGCTAATAAATTTTTAGAAGAAAGCAGACAAAGTTTCTTAAAATACATTGCACAAAAAACGGTTATTTTCACCAAAAATGCCGACTTAACATTCGACAGAGTAGATTCGCTGTATGAAAAAGCAGTAGAGGCATTTGAAAATCTTTCCTCCGAAATAAAACATGCAGAACCAGAAGAATTATTCTGTAGTGCCACCTTACTAAAAAAACAATTTCTAGAATTTTCTGTAGTAGAATTTGGTAGTTCTTCCGTATTGTCGAGCACAACAGCTATTGCATTCAAAACAACACCACAACCAGCTTTCAATAAAAATTTCGATTTACTTATTGAAAACCTAAATAGCAATCACAACAAAGGTTTCACCAATTATATTGCCTGCGTAAGCGAGCAACAAGCAAAACGTTTTCATGATATTTTTGAAGATGTAGAACAAGAGGTTAGTTATAAAACCATCGTACTTTCCCTTTTTCAAGGTTTTGTAGATCACGACCATAAAATTATTTGTTATACCGACCATCAAATCTTTGAACGTTACCATAAATTCCACCTTAAAAATGGCTACGCTAAAAAGCAATCTATAACCTTAAAAGAACTTACAAATCTAGATATTGGCGATTATGTTACACATATAGATCATGGAATTGGTAAGTTTGGCGGACTACAAAAAATTGATGTCGAAGGCAAAAAACAAGAAGCGATTAAACTGGTGTATGGCGAACGCGATATTTTATATCTAAGCATTCACTCCTTACATAAAATCACCAAGTTTAATGGTAAAGATGGCAAACCTCCAAAAGTCTATAAACTGGGTAGTAAAGCTTGGAAAGTTTTAAAGCAAAAAACAAAATCTAGAGTTAAAGAAATTGCGTTTAACCTGATTAAGGTATACGCAAAACGAAAACTTGAAAAAGGCTACCAATACAAACCAGATTCGTACTTACAACACGAGTTGGAAGCCTCTTTTATTTACGAAGATACACCAGACCAAAGCACTGCCACCGCAGATATTAAAGTGGATATGGAAAGTGAAAGACCAATGGACCGCCTAATTTGCGGGGATGTTGGATTTGGTAAAACAGAAGTTGCTATTCGCGCTGCTTTTAAAGCCGTAGATAATGGGAAACAAGTTGCCGTTTTAGTACCCACAACCGTTTTAGCATACCAACACTCTAGAACCTTTAAGGAACGTTTAAAAGAATTCCCGGTTACTGTAGATTACCTAAACCGTTTTAGAACCGCAAAAGAAAAACGGGAAACACTAGAAAAACTGGAGAAAGGGCATGTCGATATTATTATTGGTACACACCAACTCGTAAATAAAAATGTAAAATTTAAAGATTTAGGATTACTCATCGTAGACGAAGAACAAAAATTTGGTGTCGCTGTAAAAGAAAAACTAAAAACACTAAAAGACAATGTCGATGTGCTAACCTTAACAGCAACTCCAATACCAAGAACGCTTCAGTTTAGCCTAATGGCAGCAAGAGATATGTCGGTAATCACAACCGCTCCCCCAAATCGGTATCCTATAGAAAGTAATGTGATCCGCTTTAGCGAAGAAAGAATTCGGGACGCGGTTAGTTATGAAATTCAACGTGGTGGACAAATTTTCTTTATTCATAATAGAATAGAAAATATTAAGGAAGTTGCAGGAATGATTCAACGTTTAGTTCCAGATGCAAAAATTGGTATTGGGCATGGGCAACTAGATGGCAAAAAACTAGAGCAACTGATGCTTGCTTTTATGAATGGCGACTTCGATGTTTTAGTAAGTACAACCATTGTAGAAAGCGGATTAGATGTCCCTAATGCAAATACTATTTTTATTAATAATGCGAATAATTTCGGACTTAGTGATTTGCACCAAATGCGTGGTCGTGTTGGTAGATCGAACAAAAAAGCATTCTGTTATTTTATCACGCCAGAATATTCTGCAATGACAGCAGATGCCAGAAAACGTATTACAGCTCTCGAGCAATTTACAGAACTTGGTAGCGGATTTAACATTGCCATGAAAGATCTTGAAATTCGTGGCGCTGGAGATTTACTTGGTGGTGAACAAAGTGGTTTCATTAATGATATTGGTTTTGATACCTACCAGAAAATTTTAAACGAAGCTATTGAAGAGCTTAAAGAAAATGAGTTTAAAGATTTATATCCAGACGATGGAAAAGAAAAAGACTTTGTAAAAGACATTACTATAGATAGTGATTTCTCATTACTTTTTCCAGACGATTATGTCAACAACATTACCGAAAGATTAAACCTTTACACGCAATTAAATAATATTAAAACCGAAGAAGAACTTACTGTTTTTGAAACCCAACTTATCGATAGGTTTGGAGAGTTACCAACACAGGTTGTAGACTTGTTAAATTCGGTTAGAATAAAATGGATTGCAACCAAATTAGGTTTAGAAAAAATTATAATGAAAAAAGGGAAGCTCGTTGGTTATTTTATTAACGACCAAAAAAGTGCTTTTTACCAAAGTCAAGGCTTTACCAAAGTTTTGAAATACATACAAGCAAATCCGCTAGCATGTAAAATGAAAGAAAAACAAACCAGATCTGGTTTAAGATTACTGCTTACTTTTGACAGAATTAACACTGTGGATAAAGCATTAAACGCTTTAAAACCTATTTTGGCATAACCTTTGAAATATGAATAGAAAAACCAATTACAATGACTAAAAGATTATTATTTTTAATCGCTTTTTTACCAAGCATTCTATTAGCGCAACATACTATTAAAGGAACATTCACTCCTGCAGACGAATTTAAATTCGCCATACTTTATAAAGTAACGCCAACAACTTCGCTTTATGTGAATAATGCAGAAATTGATAGCATTGGTAATTTTCAATTCAAACTAGATACTACAGTCACAAAAGGCATGTACCGAATCGTATATGCATTACCGCAAGACGAATATAATTTCGACCTTATTTATAATGCAAAAGAAGATATAGAACTGACTTTTAATTTAGACGAAGGCGTAAAATACATCGCATCTCAAGAAAATAAATTATTAGGTGCATATACCGAAAGCTTACAAACGGTTAGCAAAAATATAAACGCCTATTATGCTAGTGATAAACAAAGTAAAAAGGAATTCCGTAAAGCTTTTGATGTATTATCCGAAACACAAAACGAATTTGAAAAAGCTTCCGAAGGTATGTTAGCTTCTCATTTTATAAAAGCGAGCAAACCGTATATTCCAACAGAAATGGAAGATGCTCAGACGTTTTCAAAAAACTTAAAAGCGAATTATTTTAACAATATAGATTTTAGCGATGCAACCTTACAAAGCTCTAGTTTTTTAATTGAAACGGTTTTAAACTACGTGTTTACCTTTACAAATCCAACAGACGAAAATTTGGGGTATAAAAACAATGTAGATGCGGTTATTACCGCAATTGGAGATAATACTACGATTAAAGAAATTATTACAGAAGTACTTTTTAATCAGTTTGCCGATGGTAAAAAAGAAGCAGTTGCAAACCACATTGCAGACACGTATTTATTGCCAATAGCAAAAGCTAAAAAAGACAATACGCTGATTGAAAAACTTACCGTTTATAAAAACACATCTGTTGGTGAACGTGCTTCCAATTTCACTTTAGAAATTACTAAAGACAAAAAAGTAACACTAACTAAACTCTATGATTATAAAGAAGCAGCGCAATATGTCGTAGTTTTCTGGAGTAGTACTTGCTCACATTGTTTAGAAGAATTACCAAAGTTGCATGCCTACACGAAGACTTTAGAAGCTGGCAAACTAAAAGTAATTGCGGTTGCTTTAGAAAATGATATTTACAGATGGAAGGACAAAACCTATGATTTCCCAGAATTCGTTCACGTATACGGAGAAGGAAAATGGGACAACTCCATAGGTAATGCTTATGGTGTTTCGGCAACACCAACCTATTTCATTCTAGATGCAGACAAAAAAATCCTTGAAAAACCAGATGATTTCACTGCTTTAGAAGCATTTTATAAAGACCATCCTATTGTTTTAGAGAAAGAAGAAATGGAGAGCGAAGATTAATAAAATTTAAATCATTTCTAAGAAGAATTCTTTACATGAAAAAAAACATTCTATTATTACTAGCTAGTATTTTAATTCTCTCATGTGGCGCTTCCGCAATTGGAAACTATGCTACCACCACATTTTATGTGAAAAACAATTCGAACCAAACGATTAATTTCAGCTCCACAGTTGTTGTTTTTCCTATGTCTAGAGGTCCTTTAACAAGGCAATTTTCTGTTCCACCAATGGATAGTATTCTGGCAAGACAAACAAATTTCAAAAAAGGAGTTGCACCGCAAAAATGGTTTCTTGAATTCAATATATTCCCAAATGACTACGTTACCATGTTTGATCCGAATAAAACTGAAAACTGGAAAAAAGGATTCGATACGAAAGGAAGGCCATTCCACACATTCTTAATTGCTGAATAAATTATGACTAAAATATTTTCGATACTACTACTTTTTGTTTCTACAATCTCATTTGCTCAAAATGATATTTTTAATAGATTACAAGCTATTTCAAATAACGGATTGACTTTTTATAATATTGACGGTTATACAATTACTAGCGAAACCTTAAATTATCCTTTTACAGAAAAAGGTTTAAAAAAAGCGTACCGAAAATATTCCATTAAAAAAAAGGATTTAAAATCAAAGGATACGCAACTACTTTACAACAATTTCTATGTTTTTAATGCCGAAGAAATTAAGGAAAACTTAAAGCAAAACAATGCATATTATTTTATAGAAAACAAAGAGAATACCATTACAATTATTCAATTTAGTGCTATTAATAAAAGGGATAAAGAATTTGAGCGAACAATTATAAATCCTATAATTGAAAAAACAATCCCTAAAGAAAATTTTGCTACTATGTCTATAGATAGCATTGACTTTGCAGGTAGAAAAATAGAATTAGGGTCTAGTTGCAATTGGACAAATGTAAATTCGGTGCAATGTCCATAT